>CANNIS010000075.1 GCA_947505035.1 Sphingobacteriales bacterium | reverse complement strand
TTTTGCCAACGATGGCGAGCAAATTACCTTAACAGCGCAACAAAATACGCGTATTTTAATGATGTCTGGATTACCCATAAACGAAAAAATGGTTTCGCATGGTCCATTTGTAATGAATTCTGAAACTGAGTTAATGGAAGCTTTTAGAGATTATCAAATGGGTAAAATGGGTGTATTAATAGAAGAATAAATTTTTTAAAATAAAAATGATGATAAAATTAAATCTAAAAAAACCAATTGCATTTTTCGATATTGAATCTACTGGTATCAATGTTGCGAGTGATCGAATTGTAGAAATATCTATATTAAAAATAAATACGGATGGGACAGAAGAAGTTAAAACCAAAAGAATTAACCCAGAAATGCCTATTCCTATTGAGTCTTCTTTGATTCACGGAATTTACGATGAGGATATTAAAGACGAACCTACCTTTAAACAAATTGCAAAAGGCTTAGCTCAGTTTTTAGAAAATTGCGATTTAGGTGGATATAATTCTAACAAATTTGACATTCCATTATTGATGGAAGAATTTTTAAGAGTAGAGGTGGATTTTGATATCAGCAAAAGAAAAATGGTTGATGTGCAAAATATTTTCCACCAAATGGAACAAAGAACTTTGAAAGCAGCTTACCGCTTTTATTGCGATAAAGACTTAATCAATGCGCATTCTGCCGAAGCAGATATAAGGGCTACTTACGAAGTCTTGTTGAGTCAGATTGAAAGGTACGAAAACACCGAAATGACTGATAAAAAGGGCGAAACATCGGTTCCCGTTAAAAATGATATTGAAGCTTTACATGTATTTACGCAAATGCAAAAAAATGTAGATTTTGCAGGTACTATTGTTTACAATGCAAAAGGAGAAGAAGTATTTAATTTTGGAAAACACAAAGGCAAAACGGTAGAAGAAGTTTTTAGAACCGAACCAAGTTATTATGATTGGATGCAAAATGGCATGTTTCCTTTGTATACCAAAAAGAAATTAACCGAATTGCGTTTTAAATTATTCAATAAAAAAATCTAATTATTTCCAATTAGCATTGCCTGAAAATCGGCCATCATATTGGGAATAGCTTCTGATTTTACATCATGTGCAATTTGTTGTTCGTTTAAATAATTGATTAAAACCTCGGTTGCTATATTTCCGGTTAGTTCATCGCTTGCCATAGGGCAGCCACCATAGCCATTAATGGCTACATCAAATCTTCTGCAACCAGCTTGGTAAGCGGCTGCTAGCTTATTAACGGCATCGGCTGGATTGGCATGCAAATGAGCACCAAAACTCACATTTGGAAATAGTGGTGTAATTTCTTTAAATAAGTAAGTGATTTTTTCTGCATTAGATACGCCAATAGTATCTGAGAATGCAATGGTCTGAATGCCCATATCGGCCAATACTTTTGTCCATTTTGCAACCACATTTACATTCCACTCCTCGCCATAAGGATTTCCAAAACCCATCGATAAATACACGACTAATTCTTTATTATTATTGATTGCTAAATTTTGAATAGCAGTTAAATTAACCAAAGATTCGGCGATGCTACTATTGGTATTTCTTTGTTGAAATGTTTCGGAAATAGAAAATGGAAATCCTAGATAGCTGATTTCCTCGAAATGACAAGCATCTGTTGCGCCTCTTAAATTAGCAATGATGGCTAACAATTTGGAGCTACCTTCGTTTAAATCAAGGCCTGCAAGCACTGCTGCCGTATCTCTTAATTGTGGAATAGCTTTGGCAGAAACAAAACTTCCAAAATCTATGGTTTCAAATCCTAAGTTTAAAATACTGTTCAGGTATTTTATTTTCTTTTCAGTGGGAATAAATGTTTCAATTCCTTGAATAGCATCTCTTGGACATTCAATAATTTTCATATTAATTCAATTTGAAATCTGGAAGATTTGCTTTTCTTTTTCCAAAAATAGTACTGCCAATTCTAATCATGGTACTGCCATTTTCGATCGCTAATTCGTAATCAGAAGACATGCCCATAGAAATTTCTTTGAAGTAATCAGCCTGTCTGAAATAGCTTTGTTTAATACCATTGAACAGCACCGTCATTTCTCTAAACTCTTCGTTGATTTGGCTTTGACTGTCGGTATTGGTTGCAATACCCATTAATCCAACAATTCGACAATGGGTTAAATTTGCAAATTCTTCGGATCTTAACAATTCAATTAATTCATCATAACCTAAACCATATTTGGTTTCTTCGTCTGCAATATATACCTGTAATAAACAATCAATCACTCTATTGTTTTTGAGACCTTGCTTATTTATTTCTTGTGCTAATTTTAAACTATCTACCGAATGAATTAAAGAAACAAATGGCGCAATGTATTTTACTTTATTGCTTTGTAAGTGTCCGATTAAATGCCATTCAATGTCTTTAGGTAAGGCTTCTGCCTTCTCTACTAATTCTTGTACATGGTTTTCGCCAAAAACCCTTTGACCTGCGTTGTAAGCTTCTTGAATCGATTCAAGGGGCTTTGTTTTAGACACTGCTATTAATTTTACACCTTTTGGCTCAAGGCTTAATTTAAATTCATTTATTTTCGTCGAAATACTCATTATATTTACCTTTGATACAAATCTATATAATTGTGAGAATACATCAGCAAGCATTTGCATTTTTATTACTCTTAAGCCTTTTTATTTTAGCCTGTAAGGGAAATAATAATCAAATACCTAAAGGCATTGTTGCAAAAGATACGATGGCTTTTGTATTAATGGACATTCATTTGGCCGAGGCAGGTGCTAGAACCATTACCAGCACACCCATTAACGAAACAGTCGTTTCCTATTATCAGTTTATTGAAAAAAAATACCATATTTCAGATACTACTTTTAAGCAAAGCATGCAATATTATACTGCGCATCCAGAAATAATGTCCGAAATTTATGCTAAAATTTCGGAAGAAATGAGCAAAAAAGAAGCTGAAATTCAACATCGCCCATAATATGCTTTATCCCGAATCGTTGTTAAGTAAATTAGGTTTTGAAGAAATTAAAACCAAATTAAAGCAGGAGTGCCTGAGTAGCATGGCATCGGAGATGGTCGATAAAATGCAATTTATTACCAATTACGATTTATTGCATAAACTATTGCTACAAGCAAGTGAATTCAAGCAATTGCTACAATCTGGAGATTATTTTCCGGCCGATCATTTTCTCGATTTAAAGTCGATGTTGGCCAGTGTAAAAGTAGAAGGAAGTTATTTACAAGAAGATAAATTTCATCAAATTTTATTGTCATTACATACCGTATTTACCTGTATCGATTTTTTTAAAATACGAGCAGGAATTTATCCCGAACTCGAAAAGTTAGTTGTTAATATTAACATAGATAAATCTATAGTAAAATCTATTGAACAAATTATTGATAGCAAAGGTCAAGTAAGACCCAATGCTAGCAAGGAGTTGGCCAATATTAGTCAAGAAATGTTGACGATAGAATCGGAGGCTAGTAAAAGAATCAATAGTATATTTAAAGAATTACAAAAAGACGGTTATACCGCCGAGTCAAAATTAACCATCAGAGATGGAAGACTCGCCATTCCATTATTAACCGAATATAAACGCAAATTAAAAGGGGTTATTTTAGATGAATCTGCAACAGGTCAAACGGTATTTATCGAACCTGTCGAGGTGTTTGAAATGAACAATAAATTACGCGATTTGGTTTATGCTAAGCGTCGTGAAATTATTAAAATATTAATTGCTTTAACAGATGAATTAAGGCCTGCTATGCCTACCTTATTAAGTTATCATCAATTACTCAGTTTGGTCGATTTTATTAGGGCTAAAGCCAAATTAGCGATAAGAATGGAAGCAATTATGCCGGTCTTAAAGCCTGAAGCCTGTATAAACATGGTCGAAGGCAGGCACCCACTTTTATATTTATCTTTTAAAGAACAAGGCAAAAAAGTAATTCCTTTAACTGCCCAAATAACAGAGGAGAATCATGTTTTATTGATTTCTGGACCCAATGCTGGTGGCAAATCGGTTGCCTTAAAAACCATTGGTTTAATTCAAGTCATGATGCAATTTGGTTTACTCATTCCAGTTGCTGCACATTCAGAAATGGGATTGATGAAAAATATATTTGTAGATATTGGAGACGATCAATCTTTAGAAAATGATTTGAGTACTTACAGTGCGCATTTATTTCATATGAATTATTTTGTGCAACAAGCCAATGCCAAAACATTGGTTTTAATAGACGAATTTGGAACAGGTACAGATCCTAAGTTTGGCGGCCCAATAGCAGAAGCGGTGCTCGAAGTATTGAATCGTAAAAAAGTGAGAGGGGTAATTACTACGCATTATTCTAATTTAAAAAATTTCGCAAACAGTACCGATGGCATTCAAAATGCCTCTATGTTATTTGATCAAGTAGAGATGAAACCGTTTTATCAGCTAGAAATGGGCTTGCCGGGTAGTTCTTATGCCTTTGAAATTGCACAAAAGATAGGCTTACCAGCTGCTTTATTAAACAGTGCCAAACAAAAAATTGGTCACCAGCAAAAAAAGGTAGATACTTTATTAGCCGATTTAGAAAGAGAGAAAAAAGAAATGGCCATTAAACAAAATGAAATGGCCATTCAAACTCGAAAGCTCAATCAACTATTGCAAGAAAACCAGCAAACAAAGGATTTCTTCGATACCAATAAAAAGAAAATTTTAAAAGAAGTAAAGCTCGAAGTAGATCAACTCTTAAAGTCTGCTAACAAATTAGTCGAAAATACCATTGCCGATATAAAATCGGTAAAGGCAGATAAAGAAGCAACCAAAAAAATAAGAAATCAATTTGAAACGGCCGCTACAGAAATTATTAAAAAGGCCGAACCCATTGTTGTTCCTGCAAAATCAAGCGTAGCAAATCAAAAAATAAAAGTAGGAGATTGGGTGGTATATGGCGAAGACCAAATGCTCGCCGAGGTGCTTTCTATTCAAAAAAACAAAGCGGAATTGGCCATTGGCGATCTACATACTTGGATTTTGCTGAGCAAATTGCAACTGACAACCAATCGCACTAAAAAAACGGTTAGTCAATCTGCCTTTTCAAATGTAATGGCTAGCTCGGCTAATCAATTTCAGCCGCAAATAGATATTAGGGGCGCAAGGGGCGAGGAAGCACTTTGGGAAGTAGAAAAATTCTTAGATAAAGCCATCATGTTAAACTATTCAGAAATTAGAATACTACACGGAAAAGGAGATGGCATTCTTAGAAAGTTAATTAGAGAATACCTCAAAAAATACGAAGTGGTTTATTCTGTTGCGAGCGAACATGTTGAATTTGGTGGCGATGGAATTACTATTGTAAACTTGCGTTAAAGCCAATATATCGTTAAATTAGCTTTATCAAATAAATCGAAAATTATACCCATGATAAATAAAGTTGTTAAAGATGCAGATACTGCCATCAAAGACATTCAAAATGGCCAAACTATTATGCTTGGTGGTTTTGGACTTTGCGGCATTCCCGAAAATTGCATACAAGCATTATTACGAAAAAAAGTTACAGATTTAACTTGTATATCAAATAATGCCGGTGTAGATGATTTTGGAATTGGTTTACTATTACAACAGCGTCAAGTAAAAAAAATGATTTCTTCTTATGTAGGAGAAAATGCAGAATTTGAAAGACAATTACTTTCTGGAGAATTAGAAGTAGAATTAATTCCACAAGGTACTTTAGCAACTAGATGTATGGCAGCAGGTTATGGAATGCCAGTAATATATACCCCTGCAGGCGTTGGGACCGAGGTAGCCATTGGAAAAGAAACTAGGGTTTTTAATGGCAAAGAATATTTAATGGAATATGCATTTGATGCAGAATTTGCCATTGTAAAAGCATGGAAAGGAGATACGGCTGGAAATTTAATTTATAAATCTACTGCACGTAATTTTAATCCAGTAATGGCCATGGCCGGAAAAATTACCATTGCAGAAGTAGAAATTTTAGTACCTGCTGGCGAACTCGATCCAGACCAAATACATACCCCTGGAATCTATGTGCATCGCATCTTTCAGGGCAACAATTACGAAAAAAGAATTGAACAAAAAACGGTAAGAACAAAATAAACCACAGCTATGTTAGATAAAAACGGGATCGCAAAAAGAATTGCGAAAGAAGTAAAAGATGGCATGTATGTGAATCTTGGAATTGGTATTCCGACACTCGTAGCTAATTATATTCCGGAGGGAATTAATGTGGTTTTGCAATCCGAAAACGGTTTACTAGGCATGGGGCCTTTTCCATTCGAAGGTGAAGAAGATGCTGATTTAATAAACGCTGGAAAGCAGACTATTACTACACTTGCTGGTTCTTCTATTTTTGATTCGGCCATGAGTTTTGGAATGATTCGTGCACAAAAAGTAGATTTAACTATTTTAGGTGCCATGGAAGTTTCCGAAAATGGCGATATCGCAAACTGGAAAATTCCAGGTAAAATGGTAAAAGGCATGGGAGGTGCTATGGATTTAGTAGCCTCTGCACAAAATATTATTGTGGCTATGCAACATGTAAATAAAGCAGGTGAATCTAAGCTATTACCCAATTGTACATTACCATTAACAGGTGTTCATTGTGTGAAAAAAATTGTCACAGAACTAGCGGTATTAGCGGTACTTGAAAATGGTGGATTTCAGCTATTAGAGCGTGCTCCAGGTGTTTCTGTAGCCGAAATTCAAGCAGCAACAGCAGGTAAATTACTCATTGAAGGTGATATTCCTGAAATGCAATTATAAATGTTATTTTTAATAAATAATTAATATCCAATGAAGCTCTCCATTGTCATTCCAATTTATAATGAGGAAGAAAATATAGATTCTCTTATTAATCGTTTGCGAACAGTGGTTGCGCAAATGCAAATTTCTTGCGAATATATTTTTGTAAATGATGGCAGTAAAGATCATTCTTTTCAATTAATTAAAAACTTAGCACTTGCCGATCCCGCTATTAAATACATAGATTTTAGTAGGAATTTTGGACATCAAATTGCTGTTTCTGCAGGATTAGATTTAGCCGCTGGAGACCGCGTAGCCATTATTGATGCCGATTTACAAGACCCACCAGAATTAATCATCGAGATGTTTGCTAAAATGGATCAAGGTTATGAAGTGGTATACGCTAAACGCAAT
>CANNIS010000074.1 GCA_947505035.1 Sphingobacteriales bacterium | reverse complement strand
TGTTTTACCATGCCTGGATATTTGTTGCCGGCTTTTTTCCAAAGGCTGGGCTCTTGTTTTTTTTGGGTTATTGGGGGGTAGAATTATTTTTTGTGCTAAGTGGATTTTTAATTGGGGGCATTTTAATTACAAAAGTTTTACAAGCCGAAACCTTTAGCCTAAAAATGCTTGTTAATTTTTGGAAGCGCAGGTGGATTCGAACCATTCCCGTTTATCTTATTGCTTTATTGATCAATTTCTTAAGCATCAATTACCTCGTTGCATATCCAACTACTTTTGATTTTCGCTATTTGTTTTTTTTACAAAACACGTTCCTACCGCATCCGGGTTTTTTTCCAGAAGCCTGGAGTTTATCGGTCGAAGAGTGGTTTTATATTAGCTTGCCTTTGGGTGTTTTACTAGCATTTATTATTCCTGCGAAAAACAAAGAAAATAGGCTTTTAATGGTGTTTTTGGTGTTTTTGTGCCTGTTTACTTATTGGAGATATACGCAATTCCAAGGGCAATTTGAACTGAGCGCTTGGGATAAAAACATTCGAAAGGTGGTGGCTTTTAGATTAGATGCCTTAATGTATGGGGTCTTGGCTGCTTGGTTTTTTAAAACTAAAAACACAATAGTTTTACCATTCAAAAACACCTTGTTAGTTATTGGAATGTTATTGGTTCCGCTGACTTATTTTATTTTTTATAAAAAATATTTTCCTTTTTTTAATGCCGTTTTTTTTACGAGCATTAGTTCTTTAGGCTTTGCTTTAAGTTTGTTTTATTTTGCAAATTGGACGGGACCAAAAAACATAAAACTGGTAAATGGCATTACTTTTTTAAGCGTGATTTCTTATTCGCTTTATTTAATTCATTATACCTTTTTGTTTCGCATTTTAAACAATTTCATTATCGCTAGCACCCTATTAAATGCCAGTATTTTACTCGTTTGCTACCTTTTGCTTTCCATCATTTTAGCATGTCTGTTTCATTATTATTTTGAAAAGCCTTTCTTAAAAATAAAAGAAAAAATGAAGGCATAAAAAAAGCCCGAACAAATGTTCGGGCTTTTTAATTTATAATAAGCTAATTAGTATAATACCACTTTAGCCACTTTGCGATTTAAACCGCTAGTTACTTTTACATAGTATACACCATTCGACAATTCGTTACGATTTACAACGTATGATTGTGCTGTTAAGTTTTGTTCGTTTCTTACTACTCTTCCTGTTGCATCTAACATTTCAATTGCATAAGCAGCGCCGTTTAAGCCCTCTACTCTTACATTTAAAATGTCTGCTGCTGGGTTAGGGTAAACGCTTACGTTTCCTTCAGTAGCAAATGTATTCGTGATTCCTGTTGATGGATATAATACTCTTGCAATTCTAGGAGCCATGAAGTTTTGAACTGTATCGATATACAACAAGGCTCTTGCTTTAGACATGAATGGATTAGATGCTAAACCATTTGCATTGAATGGGTCTGTAGTATCCCACCATTCCCATGGAGCGCTACCGTTAGCTGCACCGTTGAACGAGAATAAGGCGGTTAAGCCATTGCTGTTAGAAGCTGCTGCTGTTGAATAAGCATCGGTAAATGCTGGTGTTTTGAAAATGTTGTTTACACCTAAACGACTTGCTCTATCAGCTACATCGTAAGAACCACTTGCTTCTACAACCAATAATGGGGGGTTAGTACCTGGTACATATACACCACCTGTTTTGTATGGTGCAAATGGATCTAATTTACCTTGCATACCTACAATTGGCACTTCGCCTGCTTCTAACCAAGAAGAATCACCCATTGCACCACCATAATTAGTAGTCATGTTTACTCTTGAAGAATAACCTGCGTAGTTGTTTGCATTATTGTAAGCCGGGTTACCACCAAAACCATCAAAATCTCCAACTGCCTGTTGAATAACATAGGGCATTTGAGTGGTTTGGTTGATGAATTTTAATAATAAAATTTCAGATGGTTTGTTTAAGGTTCCACAAGCTAATGAAATATAACCACCAGATCCTTGACCACACAATACAATTCTGTTGGTATCAATTTTATAGGTGTTTGCACTAGTTGCACCCATATAACGGAAATAACGAATCGCATTTTTTGTGTCTTGCATACCACGGTATACTGCATTTAAGATGGTTCCAGTACGAACATCTTGGTCTCCTTGTGGATTCCAACCCATTCTGTAACCTACTGCTGCTGCAACGTATCCTTTTTTAGCAAATTCTTTACACATTTCTACAATTGAACTGTCTGTTCTTGCACCAGTTGGAGATTGATTTAAACCCTTAGGTAAAAAACTTCCTGTGTGTAATACAATTACTAAAGGACGCGCCGTTTCTGTATCGCCAGTTGGCTCATAGAAATCTAATTTTAAATCTGACATAACAGGTGCTCCTGTTAGTACCGAATAGTTTTGTCCGTAAACAACATTCGGGGTAACGCTTACATTCGTAAATGAATTCGTTACATATCGCTGCGCCATTGCATTACCTGCAAATAAAGTCGCTGCGATTAATGATAAGAATTGTAAATTTTTCTTCATATTGATTTTTTTTTGGTTTCCTTTTTTAAATATAGTTTATTCTGCTTAATTCATCAATTTTTCTAATTATTTTTTGCCAAATCAAAGGTAGCCGAAAAATAAGCCATTCGACCTACATATGGCCCACCGTATACCTGATAGCTCTTTTTATCGAATAAATTAGAGGCGCCAAGCTTAAAAGTCATATTTAGTTTAGGTACCGTTTTGCTCACTTGGGCATCGAATAAATCGTAGGTAGGTACAAATCCCGTAAACTGCGGAGAGCCTTCAAACTGGAAGCCTTGAATCCATTTATAGTTTACACTAAAGCTCCAATTAATTATATGAATTTGTCCAATATAGGTGTCTAAATCTCTTGCGGCTAATCCAATATTAAATTTGTGTTCGGGTGTATTAAACGCGGGAATAATAGGGTCTATAGAACCTTTCAAATTCAATATATTCCAAGAATAGTTTCCGGTTAGTGCATAAAAGTTGTGGAAGAAATAAGACAAGCCCACCGAAAAGCCTTGTGTGGTAACAGTCTCTTTCGAATTGGCTGCTACTCGATATGCATCTGCTGTAATTACTCTTTTATTAAGCGTATCAATTTTTGTATCCATTCCCAATTTATAACCTAAAAAGTCGGTGTAAATACTGAAATAATAACTCGCATCTAAAAACAAGGCCTTTCCTAAAGTAGCACGATAGCCTATTTCGGCTGTTTTAACTTTTTCTGGTTTAACCGGATCAACATCAAAATATTGTAGCGAATCTAATTTTTGAGAGTTGAAGAAAGCAAACAAAGAGGGCACGGTAATAAGGGAATCAAAACCATTGATATTACCTACTAACCTTGCGCGGCCCACATTAAAATATAAAAATTGATCGGCCAATGTTGGATTTCTAATGGCAGACGAAAACGAAACACGAAACACATCTTTTTTATCGTTCGTATAAACGGCCGAAGCGGCTGGCGATACTACATAATCAAAGTTTTGATTTTTATCTATTCTACCGGTTGCGTTTAATTTTAAGCGATTGTTTAATAATCTTTTTTCGTAACCGGCATAAAAACCAAACTCAGAATTGGTAATCACGCGGCCCGCTGTGTCACTAAATATAGTACCCCTAGAGCTTGGGGTGTATCTTCTAAAGTTACCCCCAAACAACACTTCGTCGGCATTTGATAACACCACTTTGCGTTCGGCTTGTAGGTGGTACAAAGCAGATTTATCATAAAATTTTGAGCCGCCTTCTGTAAAAGAAGTTTTAGATGTAATACTATTCATGGCAGAATCAAATCTTTCGGTACCCGGCTCAAACCTATCTACATAAGGGTATCCAGCGTTTTGATAAATATTACTTGTTGGATTTGCGCCCTGTGGCGAAGTGCCCAAATTTGCATAATAAGAAGCTTCTTCGTGCCAAGCTTTTACGGAATCTTGGTAAATACCCAAAACAGAATCTGCCGCCGTAAAATTAAAAGGGAAAGTTGCAGCAGGATAACCGGGTAATTTGCGCGCTCTTTTAGAAATAAAATTAGCCCAATAATTTCGGTAGTCGCCACTCCATGTGGTGCCCACCAAGCCCGTTCCGCTCGACGATGGCTTGTGTAAATCTTGTAATAATTGTGCAGTAAAAACCGCATCGTATGAATTGCCCGCATCTTCGTGCGTGGAGTAAGCGCGCACAAACCAATTTTCTCCTTTAAACTCTAATCTGTTTTGAAAAAACATAATGTCTTTTAAACTATATCTATTATCGCCTTGATAAACGGTGGTACCGTTGCCCATGTTAAAGGCATAGATTAATTCGGTGCTAGGATTAATTCTATAATGTAATGCAGAGGCTAATTTTAAATTTTTTGTATTATAATCTACTAGGTCTTTTTCTTCGTAACCCTTACGGTGCCATATGCCCAGGCCGGGGTAGTTAACTCTTCCGTTTTTATCGGATGCGTTATTTCCGCGTGGATCAAAATTTTCATCTCCATATCTATTCACCGCATCGTATCCACCAGGATTGTTTATACCAACCGTAGATTGTGGGGTTGCGGCCATATTAGTTGCTTCCCAATCATAGGCGCGCATGTAATAAATATTTGTTTTAAAGGCGAACTTATCAATGCCGTTTCTGTTTTTATATACCCTTGCATAACGAATGGCAGATTCGAATAATCCGCGTTCGCCCACTTTAGACATTACGATTAAACCCGCAGAATTAAAAGGGTTGCGGGTTTGCATGCTGATCACTCCATTAAATGCGTTTGGACCAAAAAAGGCCGAACTTGCTCCTACAATGAGGTCTACTTTTTGTACATCAATTTCGGATGAACCCAAAAAATTTCCTAAAGAAAAATTGAGCCCTGGTGCTTGATTATCTACCCCATCGATTAATTGTAAAGATCTTACGGGCGATGTGCTATTGAAACCCCTGGTGTTGATGACTTTAAAGCCTATACTTGCCGCGGTTAAATCCACCCCTTTTAATTGGCCTAAGCCTTCGTAAAAATTTGCAGCAGACGTTTGTTTAATCGAAATTAAATCCATCGACTCTACGGTAAGTGGTGCTTCTTTTTGTTTTTCGGTAAGCCTAGAAGACTGTACAAGCGCGGTTTTACTGGTTACTACGTTTTCTTCTAATAAAACATCGATGTTGTTTTTGTTTTTGGAAACCTGCAGCTCCACTGGCTTATAACCCAAATAGGTAATCAATAAGGTTTTATTGCTGCTCAGGTCGAGGTTTAACACAAATCGACCATTAAGGTCGGTATTGGTTCCTTGTGCGGTTCCTTTTACAGATACCGTTGCCGAATAAATGCCTTGTCTGGTAATTTTATCTTTTACGCTGCCGGAAACCTTTTGGGCTTGTGCTTTTGCGGCATTCAAACTAAAAAACAATAAAAACACAAGGCTTGTTTTTTTTGTTTGATTAAGTAATGTTTTAACCATCGATTTTTTTTATAAAATTCAATTTACTAAAAAATTATAATAGGTGTTAAAATTGTGGCGAATGGGGGTTTAATTGCCCGCAAAAGCATTCCAGCCTTGCGCCTGGAGTGGATATACCTTTTCGTTTTTGCTTACCATAACGGTTCCCGATGCCTCATCGGTCATGTGGCCAATGATGGAAAAAGAGATTTGTCCTTTTATTTTTTCGAAATCCGATTGACTCACGGTAAAAAGTAATTCATAGTCTTCGCCGCCATTGAGCGCGCACATGCTTGGGTCTAAATTAAAATCGCGGGCGGCATTAATGGTAACCGGATCAATTGGGATTTTTTCTTCGTAAATAGTACAGCCCAGTTTAGATGATTTGCATAAATGAATTAATTCTGAAGCCAAGCCATCCGACACATCTATCATTGCGGTTGGTAGCACTTCCATCTCTGCTAATAAATCTATTAGGTCTTTTCGGGCTTCTGGTTTTAATTGTCTTTCTATAATATAATCGAAGCCGGCTAGCTCTGGCTGCATTTGCGGGTTTGCTAAAAACACTTGTTTTTCTCTTTCTAAAATTTGTAAGCCCATATACGCTGCGCCTAAATCTCCAGACACACAAATTAAATCATTTATTTTTGCGGTATCTCTTTGTACAGCACTTGCACCAAGCGGTAAAATTCCAACAGCTGTTACGCTGATAACCAAGCCCTGCTTAGAGGAGGAGGTGTCGCCACCTACCAAATCAACGCCATATTTATTGCAAGCCAACAACATTCCTGCATATAATTCTTCGACTGCTTCTAAAGAAAACCTGCTCGAGAAACCCAGGGAAACCAGCACCTGCGTTGGCTTTGCGTTCATGGCATAAATATCGCTTAGGTTTACCATAATTGATTTATATCCCAAATGTTTGAGTGGTACATAAGCCAAATCAAAATGAACACCTTCTAATAATAGATCGGTACTCAATACGGTTTGTTGTGCTGCGTGGTTTATAATGGCAGCGTCGTCGCCCACACCCTTTATGGTGGTGCTGTTGTGGAGCGTAATGTTTTTACAAAGGTGTTCAATTAATCCGAATTCACCCAAAGAATCAATTTCTGTACGGCCTGTATTTTCAAACATAATAAGGTATTAAAATATGGTGTCTTTTATTTCTTGATTATTTTTATGCGGATAGTCTGTGGTATAATGTAAGCCCCGACTTTCTTTTCGCAAAGTAGCTGATTTTATGATAATATAGGCTACTTGAATTCCGTTTCTTAGTTCACACAAGGGCACAGACACCTTGGTTTGTTTGTAAAAACTTTCGGTTTCCTCGTAAATTAATTTCAAGCGACGCATCGCTCTTGCTAATCTAAAATCGGATCGAACAATGCCCACATAATCACTCATGATTCTTTGTACTTCTCTTAAATTATGTGTCACTAAAATATCTTCGTTCGATTGGGAGGTGCCTAAATCATTCCATGCCGGAATGATCGTACAATTTTTTATTGCATCAATTTCTTTTTTTGCCGATTCGATGGCTCGGTGCGCAAACACTAAAGCTTCTAATAAAGAGTTTGATGCTAAACGGTTGGCGCCGTGTAAGCCAGTGGCTGCGCACTCTCCACAGGCATATAAATTTTGAATACTTGATTTACTGTTTTCGTCTACTAAAATTCCGCCACACATATAATGCGCTGCTGGCACCACGGGTATTAAGTCTGTGCTCATATCTATACCGATGCTTAAACACTTGGCATAGATATTTGGAAACTCGTTTAATAGCGCCGACTTTTCTATATGG
>CANNIS010000073.1 GCA_947505035.1 Sphingobacteriales bacterium | reverse complement strand
CTAATTCTTGGTCAATTAATTTGAAAATTTTGAGGTCTCTTTTCATGCTAAGGGTTATTTGGATGGGTATTTTCAGGCCTAAAAATAGCGATTTTTTAGAAATATTAACTACGCTTTATGCTAAACTAAAAATATTGTATCTTCGATGCATAAACTAAAGGAATTGTGCTGGTTTAGCTGGCCTTTTCTTCCAACAAAAAATGAAAGCAATTATACCGGTAGCCGGAATTGGTAGCAGACTTAGACCACACACGCACACACAGCCCAAGGCTTTGGTGCCAGTGGCAGGCAAACCAATTCTAGGCCATATCATCGACAGCCTAAGCGAAGTAGGCATCAAAGATTTTATTTTTGTAATTGGCTATTTAGGCGATAAAATTCAATCTTATATTACCGAAAAATACCCGCATTTAAATCACGAATTTGTGGTGCAAGCGCAAAAAGAAGGCATCGGTCACGCCATCTGGACGGCTAAAGATTTAATCCATGCCAACGACGAAATATTAATTGTTTTAGGGGACACCATTTTTGATGTCGATTTAGCCAGTGTATTAGATTTACCTTGTTCGGCAGTTGGGGTGCGCAAGGTAGAAGATCCAAGTAATTTTGGCGTAGTAGAATCCGACGAAGACGGTTACATTACCCATTTAGTAGAAAAACCAACCATTCCAAAATCAAATATGGCCATGGTGGGATTATATAAAATTAAAGAGGCTTCGGTTTTAATGAATGCGCTCGATCACAATATTCAACACGATATTAGAACATACAACGAGTTTCAATTAACCGATGGCTTAATGCATATGATTGAGCAGGGTTCGAAAATTAAAACTTTTAAAGTAGAAGATTGGTACGATTGTGGGCGTAAAGAAGTATTGCTTTCGACCAATGCGATGTTACTCAGTAGAGAAAAAAATCCAGTCACTACTTTTGATTTTCCAAATACGATTATTATTCAACCCGTAAATATTCCAGCCAATTGTCGCATTCAAAATTCGATTATTGGCCCCAATGTTTCCATTGGCGAAAATACTTATGTAGATCATTCGATTATTAAAAATTCGATTATTGGTTCTTTTTCGCAATTAGAAGATGTGGTATTGTTCGATTCGCTAATCGGCAACGATGCATCTTTAAAGGGATTGAGCCAGAGTTTAAATTTAGGCGATAGTACCGCCATTAGTTTTTCATAAATTATTCATTCAAAAAAATTACAGACCTTGAAAAAGTTTTTATTCCTAATTGTTTTGAGCGCAAGTATATCGAGCGCATTTGCACAAACTGCTTTTCGTAAAAAAGTAATTCATAAAACCTTAAATGTATTGGTAGAAGAATACGATACCAAAGATTCGGCCAGTACTTTTAAAACGGGTTATTATGCGCGTTACAATACCAAGTATGGTACGCCAAGCAAAGTAGGATCTTATGCAGATAACCAACGCAGTGGTATTTGGACTTTTTATACCGATAGTCTAAAAACTTATTTCAAATACAATTATTCGACTGGATTAATTTTATTTTCGAAACCAGACACCTTGGCTAAATATTTTTTAAAGCAAGCCGAAGTAGATACTAATTTTTATAAAGACTTAACGCAAGTGCCGATGTTTGTTGGTGGTGCGGTAGAGTTCAAAGATTTTATAAATGCTAATTTGCGTTACCCTAACATTGCTAAAGAAAACGAAATTACTGGAAAAGTAATTGCTTCTTTTTATATAGGCACCAATGGTTATATCGAATTTCCGAAAATTGTAAAAGGCATTGGTTATGGTTGCGACGACGAAGCTTTGCGCATTATTAAATTAATGCCGCGTTGGGTACCCGGCCGCAAACAAGGCGAAGTAAGACAACTTTATTACATGACTTTTAACTTTGCTCCGAAAATTAAGTAGGAATAATTTTCGCTTTTGGCAGCAAATGCCGAAACGGTATCCGTAATTTTTAAGGATGAAAAAACATTTCAATATTACCGTAACTGGAAAAGTACAAGACGTTTATTATCGCGATTCGACGAAAGCGGTTGCCGATCAATTGGGCATTAGCGGATTTATTAGGAATCAAACAGATGGCAGCGTGTATTGCGAGGCCGAGGGCGAAGACTTTATGCTCGACTCTTTTATAGACTGGTGCCAGGAAGGCCCCGAGCGTGCAGTAGTAGAAGCCGTAACCCACACCGAGTCCGACATGCAAAATTTCAATAATTTTTTAGTTAAAAAATAAATGGCTTCGCTCAAAAAACTCGCATCGCAAACGGCCTACTATGGTTTGAGCAGTATTTTGGGAAGAATGCTCAACTATTTATTGGTGCCCTTGCATACGCGTGTATTGCCGCAACAAGACTACGGGGTGATAGGCGAATTTTACGCTTACATCAGTTTTATCAATATTATATTTTTATTCGGAATGGAAACGGCATTTTTTAGATTTGCCAGCCAAGCCGAAGATAAAAACAAAATTTATTCGACCGCATTTATTACCGTTGCCTGGATTGCTATTTTATTTTCTTCGGGCATTGCTCTTTTTGCGCAACCCATTTTAACTTGGTTGGCTACTGGTACGCTAGATACGAGCGTTTACCAAATCAGCTATGTCTATTTGCTGGCGGCTATTCTGGCCATTGATGCCATGACCGCTATTCCATTTGCAAAAATTAGACTCGACAATAAACCAAAGAAATTTGCAGGCATACGCATGGCCAATATTTTAGTGTATGTGTTTTTCAATTTTTACTTTTTGGTTTTTTGCCCTTGGTATGTTGTGCAACATCCAAACAGTTTTTGGGTTGCATTTTACCAAGCATCCGATTCGGTATTTTATATTTTTGTAGCTAATTTATTAGCATCGATTACCACGCTGTTATTATTATACAAAGAAATTTTGCAAGTGCAATTACGTATAGCCATGGATAAATTAAAACCGATGTTGGTTTATGCTTTACCATTATTATTTGCAGGTTTAGCGGGCATGGTGAACGAAACCCTCGACCGTATTTTATTGAAATTTTATTTACCCGGAACCATAGAAAGTCGCTTAACGCAGATTGGTATTTACAATGCGGCATATAAGCTGAGTATCTTTATGACCCTTGCTACGCAAGCATTTAGGATGGCCGCCGAACCTTTCTTTTTTAAAGTAGCCGCCGAAAGTAATGCCCAACAAACTTATGCCAAAGTAATGCGCTATTATGTGATTGCTTGTTGCGCCATATTCTTAGGGGTAATGACACATATTAATTTTATTGAAACTTTAATTGGTCCAAACTACCGTTCGGGTTTACATGTAGTGCCTATTTTATTATTGGCGAATTTATTTTTCGGCATCTACATGAACTTATCGATTTGGTTTAAACTCGGCGATAAAACCTATTATGGTTTTTACTTTACCCTTTTAGGTGCGGTGATTACTATTGCCTTAAATGTGTATTTAATTCCTATTTATGGTTTTGTAGCTTCGGCTTATACCACTTTAGTTTGTTATTTTGTGATGATGTTGGCTTGCTATTTTGTGGGTCAAAAACATTATCCGGTACCTTATGAAATTCGAAAAGCTTTCTTTTATTTTGTATTGATGTTGGCTTTTTATTTTTTCGCTAGATCGCTCGAAAGCTTTATTGGCAAAGGGAATCTGCTGTTTTTACAATTAGCACAAACAGCCATATTTATTTTATATGTCGCCATTGCTTTTTTAGAAGATTTTAAAAATAAAAAATTCGCTTAGTTTTTTCGCTAAAGTTTTTCAAAAATTAAATCATGAAAGTAAAAATCATTAACCGTTCAAACAATACATTGCCAGCTTACGAAACTGCACATGCTGCAGGTTTAGATATACGCGCACATTTAACTGAGGCCATCCATATTGCACCTATGCAACGCCAATTAATTCCAACGGGTTTATTTATAGAATTGCCTATTGGTTACGAAGCGCAAATTAGACCACGCTCTGGTTTGGCATTTAAAAATGGCATTACGGTTTTAAATTCGCCGGGCACCATCGACGCCGATTACCGCGGCGAAATAAAAGTGTTATTGATTAATTTCTCCGACACAGGTTTTGTAGTTGAACCAGGGGAGCGAATTGCACAAATGGTTTTGGCGGCTCATGCCCAAATTACCTGGGAGGAAGTTACGCTGCTTTCCGAAACGGCGCGCGGCGAAGGCGGATACGGGCATACAGGCAAATAGCCTATGCTTTGTCGGCTAAATTTCTTATTTTTGCCCATTACCTATTAATTGAAAAATATGAGAATTATTGTACCTATGGCCGGTATGGGAAAGCGCATGAGGCCACATACCTTAACGACACCAAAACCCCTTATTCCAGTAGCAGGCAAGCCCATTGTGCAACGCCTCATGGAAGATATTCATAAAGTTTGCGGACAATCTATCGAAGAAATTGCTTTTATCATTGGCGATTTTGGAGCCGAAGCAGAACAAAACTTAATCAAGATTGCCGAAAGCTTAGGCGCTAAAGGAACTATTTACCATCAGCACGAAGCATTGGGTACGGCTCATGCCATTCATTGTGCCAAAGAAAGTTTAGCAGGCCCCGTAGTGGTTGCTTTTGCCGATACTCTATTCAAAGCAGATTTTATTTTAGACCAAAGCAAAGACGGCATTATTTGGGTGCAACAAATCGAAGACCCTCGTCAGTTTGGCGTTGTGAAAGTGGATGCGAATAATATCATCACCGACTTTGTAGAAAAGCCAGAAACATTTGTTTCGGACTTAGCCATTATTGGTATTTATTATTTTAAAGATGGTGAGTATTTGAAAAAAGAAATCGAATATATCATTGACAATAACATTACCGAAAAAGGAGAATATCAATTAACCAATGTATTGGAAAACATGAAAGCCAAAGGCACGCAATTTGCACCAGGCCAAGTGACAGAATGGTTAGATTGTGGAAATAAAGATGCTACCGTTTTTACTAACCAACGCATTTTAGAATATAACAAAGCAGACGCATCGCTTATTGCAAGCTCTGCACGCATCATTAATTCAGAGATTATACACCCTTGTTTTATTGGCGAAGGCGTAGTAATTGAAAACGCTAAGATTGGCCCGCATGTATCTATTGGAGACAATAGCAATATTTATTGCGCGATTATAAGCAATAGTATTTTGCAAAAAAATGTAAAAATAAAAGACTCCACTTTTAGCAATTCGATGGTGGGTAATTTTGCCGAACTAGCAGGTGTGAGTGGTTCGTTGAGCATCAGCGATTACTCGACCATTACTAAATAAAAAAATGTTTAAAGCCAAACCCAGTTTTTTGCAACGCGTACTCCTAATTGGTGTGCTTTGTATGTTATTGGAATGTTTGGCTATTGCTGTTTTTGCGCAAACGGTTGCAGGTAACAAAAATAAATTAAGCGAAGCGCAAAAAACCAAAGCAGAAATGTTTTTTTTCGAAGGCTTGCGTTTAAAATCCATATCGGATTACAGCACGGCCATAATTAATTTTGAAAAAACCATTGCCATCGATCCTAATCAAGCGGCAGCTTATTATGAGCTTTCGCAAATGCATTTGAATTTAAAAAACCCTGCAGCGGCATTGCCTTATGCTATTCAGGCCATTAAATTTGATCCAAATAACGAATGGTATTTGATGGCTGCAGCAGAAGCCAGCGAAAAACTTTCGGAATATAAAATGGCCGAAAAGTACTATCAGCAATTAGTAAAATTAAAACCTACGCATGTCGAAAATTATTTTTCGGTAGCCAATATGCAATTGGCGCAAAAAAAATATAAAAAATCTTTGCATACTTACGACGAACTATCAAAACAATTAGGTATAACAGAAGAGATAGCCATTCAGAAAGAAAAAATTTGGTTAAAGCTGAATAAAGTAAATAATGCAGCAGCCGAAATACAAACACTGATTAATCGCTATCCAAAAGAACCTAAATATTATTTATTATTAGCCGATATTTTTTCTGCTAACAATAACTCCGATAAAGCTTTTGCTATTTATCAAAAAGTATTACAATTAGATTCGAATAATGGTTATGCGCAATTAGAACTGGCAGAATATTATCGCGTTAAAAAACAAGAACCTATGGCTATGCGTTATTTGTATAGCGCATTTCAAAATCCACAAATCAACATAGATCATAAAGTAAGAATTTTGGCGCCTTATTTTTCGGTGATTGGCAAGCAAAGCCAACGCAAACGTGCACTAGAGCTGGCTAGCTTTTTAATTATAGCGCACCCTGCAGAAGCTAAAGCATTTGCTATTTATGCCGATTTACTTTATCAAGACAAACAATTAGATTCGGCTAAAAAAATATATTTACAAACCATAGCACTCGACAAAAGTGTTTTTGCAGTTTGGCAAAATTTATTATTATTACAAGCAGAAACACAAGATTACCCCGGCTTGTTAAAATCTTCTAACCAAGCCATCGAATTATTTCCAAATCAAAATTTTGTTTTTTATTTGAATGCCGCCGCAAAATACCAAGCCAAAGATTATGCAGCAGCAGCTGTGGCTTACCATCAAGCATTAGCCATAACATTTGATAACAAAGAAATGCAAGCGCAAATTTATTCGGGCTTAGGCGATGTGTACAACGAATTAAAACAATATGCAAAATCGGATTCGTTTTACAATGCCTCTTTAGCATTAAAGCCCGATGAAGTTTTTGTGCTAAACAATTATGCCTATTATTTAGCGTTAAGAAAAGAACAATTACCTAAGGCAGCGCAAATGGCAAAGAAAGCAAACGAATTACAGCCTAACAATGCTTCTTTTGAGGACACCTACGCCTGGGTATTATTTAAAATGGGCAATTACGAGCAGGCCTTAATTTGGATAGAACTGGCTTTAACTCATAGCGAAACCCAAACAGCCACCTTAATGGAGCATTACGGCGATATATTGTATTTTCTAACGAAGAAAGATGCAGCCGTTCAAGCCATTGAAAAATGGAAAGTAGCGAAAACTTTAGGAGCAGGTTCGGAGCAATTATCCGAAAAAATAAAGGAAGGAAAATGGATTGAATAAGCGCATAGTAATACTCCTCTTGTTGTCGGTATTTTTATTAAATGCTTGTCGTGTGGCTAAAACCATTGCGGCTAAAAATACCAAACCAGTATTAACTGCCGAGGCCAAAGAACGCCTCGATTTTATCATTGCATTACCTGCGCATCAATTTCAATTTGATTTGCTAACGGCTAAAGCAAAAGTTAGTTTAAAAACTAAAAATCAATCGCAAAATTTAACGATTAGTTTGCGCATGCAATCGGCCCAAAAAATTTGGATATCGCTGAATGCCTTGGGCAGCTTAGAAGTGGCGAGGGTATTACTGACCACCGATAGTGTT
>CANNIS010000072.1 GCA_947505035.1 Sphingobacteriales bacterium | reverse complement strand
CTTAAATAGGCTTTAGAATAAGTTAAATCGGCATACATGCTGCTACTTGCATCAATAGCAGAAAAGTCGTTTTTCCACTTTTCATTTTTGATGTTAATAAATCCTTCGGCTGTAAAAAGCATGCCATTTCGGGCATTTCGGGTTGGCATTACACAATCAAACATGTCAATTCCAAGGGCAATACATTCTAAAATATTGATTGGTGTACCCACGCCCATTAAGTAGCGAGGTTTATCTTTTGGCAATATTTCGGTCACAATATCGGTCATTTCGTACATATCTTCTGCCGGTTCACCTACCGATAAACCACCTATGGCATTGCCTTCTCTTTCAAAACTAGCAATTACTTCTGCCGATTGTTTTCTTAAATCTTTATAAGTGCTCCCTTGAATTATAGGAAATAAAGATTGTTGATAACCATATAAAGGTTCGGTTTGATCAAACTGTTGACAACATCTTTTTAACCATCGATGGGTCATTTCCATCGATTTTTTAGCATATCGATAATCGCAAGGATAGGGCGTACATTCATCGAATGCCATAATAATATCTGCACCAATAATGCGCTGTATATCCATTACATTTTCTGGCGTAAACAAGTGTTTCGACCCATCAATATGTGATTTGAAGGTAACGCCTTCTTCTTTTATTTTACGCACACCCGATAAAGAATATACTTGATATCCGCCGCTATCTGTTAGAATTGGCTTTTCCCAGCCATTAAATTTGTGTAATCCACCAGCTTGTTGTATGGTTTCTAAGCCAGGTCTTAAATATAAATGATAGGTATTGCCTAATATAATATCTGCCTTAATATCGTCTGCAAGTTCGCGTTGGTGCACACCTTTAACTGTTCCAGCTGTTCCAACTGGCATAAAAATGGGCGTTTGAATAGTACCATGGTCGGTAATAACTTCGCCTGCTCTTGCTTTAGATCGACTATCGGTTTTTGTTAAATTGAATTTCATTGTTTGCAAAGATAAATTTAATTCTATAAGTAGAATCCAAAAAAAGATGCTTGTTTTTTAGCTTTTAAATGATAGTTTCGCATAGCATTTAAAATATCGCTTGTGTTAGTTTATATCGTATTTATCTCGTTTTTTGGTCTCGTAACCCTTATTCAACTTTATTTTATATTAAAGTATTATTGGAGATTTGCTTTTAAAGCCTTACCAATTGCAAGTCAGGCAAGCCTATTGCCGGTTTCCATTATTATAGCGGCCCGCAACGAATCCGAAAATTTGCAAAAATACTTAGACAGTATATTGTATCAAGATTATCCAAATTTCGAGGTTATTGTAGTAAACGATTGTTCATACGATCTTTCGACTGATTTATTAAAAGGGTATAAAGAAAGATATGCACATTTAAAAGTATTAGAATTAGCTGAAGACGACCGATTCAAACATGGCAAAAAATTTGCCTTAACGCTAGGTATAAAATCTGCTCAACACGAACATTTATTATTCACAGATGCCGACTGTATGCCGGTTTCGAACCAATGGTTAAGAAATATGCAATCTTTTTTTGAAGGTAAAGAAATTGTATTAGGTTATTCTCCATTCGAAAAATCTAAAGGCTTATTAAATAGAATTGCCCGTTTTGAAAACTTTCAAACGGCATTAAATTATTTATCATTTGCTTTAAAAGGCAATACCTATATGGGAGTGGGCAGAAATTTAGCCTACGAAAAATCTTTGTTTTTTAAGCATAAAGGATTTGCATCACACATGCATTTGCAATCTGGCGACGACGATTTGTTTGTTAATCAGGCAGCAACCAAAAGTAATGTTTCGGTTTGCTTACATCCAGATAGTTTTGTTTATACACCTGCAAAGCAAACATGGTCGGGCTATTTCATACAAAAACTCAGACATTATGGCGTTGGCTCGGAGTATAAAAAATTAAATAGAATTGCTATTACTATGCAATCTTTGTCTGGTACGCTTTTTTATATTATTGGAATTACTTTGGCTTGTTTGAACATTATGCCAATATATGTTGCAGCAATAGCAGCCTTAAGAATATTGCCTTTAACTTTTATTTACTTTAAAGCAATGAAAAGATTGCAGGTAATAGATTTGTATTGGTCATGGATTATTCAAGATTTTTTATATTATTTATTTATTCCATTTTGGAGTGTATTAGTGTTATTTAGTTCTAAAAAAAGATGGAATTAATTCAACGTTATTTTCCAAACTTAAGCGACTTACAATACAAGCGGCTAAAGGCTTTGGGCGAATTATACTCCGATTGGAATGCTAAGATAAATGTGATTTCTAGAAAAGATATGGAGCATTTTTACGAGCGCCATGTATTACATTCTTTAGCCATTGCAAAAGTAATTCAATTTAAACCCGATACCCAAATATTAGATGTAGGAACAGGTGGTGGTTTTCCTGGAGTGCCTTTAGCAATACTATTTCCAGAAGTTTCATTTCATTTAGTAGATTCTATTGGCAAGAAAATAAAGGTGGTACAAGAAGTATCGAATGCGCTTGAATTAACAAATTTAAGCACCGAACATGTCCGTGCAGAGCAGGTTTCGGGGCAATTCGATTTTGTGGTTTCTAGGGCAGTAACCCGATTGACTGAGTTTTATCCTTGGATCCAAAATAAGTTTAATAAAAAATCTTTCAACGATTTAGACAACGGAATTCTATACCTAAAAGGGGTAGACCTCATGGAAGAATTTGATCAATTAAAAAAACCATATCAATTGTTTTCTTTAAAAGACTACTACACCGAAGAATGGTTTGAAAGTAAAGGCCTGGTTTTTGTACCGCGTTTTTAATTCAACTTTTTTAACAATGCCTTGCAATCTTGAACCCTGTATGGATCATCGGGTGTTAGCATTGGCAAAGAAAGCGCCTTCTCTATATACTTTTTAGCTTCAGCATTCTTATTCATATAGCTAGCATTTAAAGCAGCATCATAATAATACAGAATATAATTAGGTCTATTGGCAATGGCTTTGATAAAATAATTTTCGGCTTTTTCAAAAGTGCAATTCTCTGGAACACCACCAAATAGTGCTTTTGCAGCCATTACTTTAATGCTCGACATATTTGCAATTTCTCTGTTTAATCGTCCTAATACATGAAAAGAAGGGGCATGTTTTGGATTGATTTTAATGGCAACTTCGGCCTCAGATTTAATCTGTTTTGCGTACCTTAATTTTTCTTCACTACCCGAAAGCAAACTTATTTTTCCGAGTGCTAATGCTAAATTATAGTGGTTTTCGGCGTTTTCTGTTTCTAAAGACAATGCCTTTTCTGCATATTTTTTAGCAATAGCAAAGTAACTTCTTTTTTCGGTCTCTGTTTTTTTTCTTTCGCCTTCAATGGAATATAAATAAGATGCATGTTGAAGGGCAATCATATTTTCTGGATCTTTTCGAATAATATTATCAAATTTTTGAAGTGCAACACTTTCTTTATACTGTTCTTGCAATCGAATGGCTTCGTTTAATTGTGTAGGAATATCTTGTCCAAATAAAAAACTGTTTGCGAATAATAAAGTCAATAAGATGATTTGATTTTTTTTCATGATGCTAAATTTTAATACAATATAGAGCATGTCAATTTAAATTCAAAAATTTCTTTGCATTAATAATCCATCTTTTATATGGTTGTTTACAATGGCTTAAATAGGCACTTTGGCTATATGAAACCCGATTTTTATTACGAAATAGCCTTGAGTTCCCTTCCACAAATTGGCGCAAAAACAATTCAAACTTTATTCGAACACTTTGACTCTGCAGAAGAAATACTTAATGCAAATGCTAAAGCCTTTGAAAATTTTCCTAAAATAACCCCTAGAATCATCGAATTATTAAAACAAAAACCAAACGAGAAGGCTATTTATGCTGAAATAGATTTTATTGAAAAGCACCAGATTGAAGTTCTTACCTATACACATCAACAATACCCCGAACGATTAAGAAACTGTGTTGATGCCCCATTTATAGTGTATTATAAGGGGACCGCAAATTTGGCAAAAAAGAAAGTGATAGGTATTGTAGGATCTAGAATGGCAACTGAATACGGTAAAAATTTTATTAAAAATTTAATGCAAGATTTAGCCCCTTTCGACCCATTAATTATTAGTGGTTTAGCTTATGGCATAGATATTACAGCTCATAAAGAAGCCTTGAACAACAACCTCGAAACCATTGGAATATTAGCCCATGGATTAGACATGATTTATCCAAAGGCACATGTTTCTATTGCAAAAGAAATGCACTTACAAGGAGGTTTGCTCACGGAATATCGCTTTGGACAAATGCCCGAAAAAGGTAATTTTCCTGCTAGAAATAGAATAATTGCGGGTTTATGTGATGCAATTATTGTAGTAGAGGCAAGGCAAAAAGGAGGGGCTTTAATTACAGCTGAGTTGGCTAATTCTTATAATCGCGAGGTATTTGCTTTGCCAGGAAGAATTTACGACACCCAAAGTTTGGGTTGTAATGATTTAATAAAAAGCAATGCGGCCCAATTAATTCAATCTGCTGAAGATGTAATTATCGGATTGGCTTGGGATGCCCCACAAAGCAAACGACAAATTCAAACTAAATTATTAGCCCAATTAACACCTTTTGAGCAAGCAATTATCTGTCAATTACAAATAGAACCCCTTCAAATCGACAACCTCATGTTGGTCCTAGGTTGTACCGCTGCAGAACTTTCCATTAGCCTAACGAGCTTAGAAATAAAGGGCGTTATTGCCTATTTACCTGGTAAATTTATCAGGTCATATTATTAAATTGTGAATAGTATCATTTCTATTTAAACCTATTTAATTAATGAGTAATTTGCCACCATAAATAACAAAAAAATGAAAAGAAATTACACTATCCTTTCTTTAAGTTTAATCTTAGTTTTAAGTATTTCTTCTTTTGCACCCTCTAAAAAAATGGATGCAAGGCCAACCAATATTATTTTAATGATTGGAGATGGCATGGGATTATCTCAAATAAGTTATTCTTTACTAACGGCTACTCAAAAAATGAATTTTGAGCGCTTTAATTATATCGGATTTAGTAGAACATCTTCTAGTAATCATAAAATTACCGATTCTGCTGCAGGTGCAACGGCAATGTCTTGCGGTAGAAAAACATATAATGGTGCCATTGGGGTGTTTACCAATAAAAAAGCCATGACGACTATTTTAGAGTTGGCCGAGAAAAACGGATTGGCAACGGGTATGGTTGCAACCTGCGACATCACACACGCTACACCTGCTGCATTCATTGCACATCAGCCTTCGCGTAATATGTACGAAGAAATTGCCAAAGATTTTTTGGCTACCGATATCGATTTATTTTTAGGAGGGGGCTTAGATAATTTCAGTAAAAGGAAAGATGGCGATGACCTTACTAGACAATTACGCGTAAGAAATTATGATGTTTTAACTTCCTTAGCAGAACTATGGAATTACGAACCTAAAAATAAGAAAGTGGCTGGATTATTTGCCCCAAAACATTTACCTAAAATGCAAGAAAGTAGGGGAGATTATTTACCTTTTTCCACCAATTTTGCAATAGATTATTTGAAGAAAAACAAAAAAGGATTTTTCTTAATGATTGAAGGTTCTCAAATTGATTGGGGTGGACATGATAACGATGCAGAATATATTAGAAGGGAGCTTAACGATTTTGATATTGCGATTGGCAAGGCCCTTGATTTTGCGGAGTTAAATGGCAATACCTTAGTGATCGTGACAGCCGATCATGAAACCGGTGGTTTTGCATTAAGCGGCAACGAAGACGATAAAACAAAAGACGGTATAGAACCAAAATTTGTTACTAAAAATCATACGGCAACCATGGTTCCTGTATTTGCTTATGGTCCAGGTGCAACAAAATTTACAGGAATTTATGAGAATACGGCCATTTTTGATAAAATGGTTGAACTATTTAATTTTTCGAGGTAATTGCTAGATTATATTCTTGTAACAAATTTTGAAGCACTGATTATTTTAATTTGAATTTTTAATATTGTTTATTGAAATTTTAATTTGATGATGAAAAACAAGCACGCCATTTTTGTACTATTATTTTCTTTGATTTTTACATCTTGTAAAACCCCCAATATTTTAATTGCTGATAATCTTCAAAAAACAGCTACACCGCTTGAAGTTAAAGGCCGAAATGGATTAAGAATTCACCAAGTATTAACTTATGGAGGATTTAAAACAGGAAGGGTAAAAAGAGGTTGGATTCATTCAAGCAATCTTCAATTTATACTCGATTTTCAAAAAGCCAAAGAAAAATTTCAATTTAAACAGTTTACGCCAGATTCTACTGTATCTGCAATGGTATATGCGGTAGGTAAATTTGAAAGTACCAATTTTGATTTTTTCAGAGGCAGGTCAAATGTTAGATTTAATATGGCATTGGATTATAAAAATACTTTTGCAGGTACTATTATTCCAGATCAATCAAAAGATAATGCTTGGGAGTTTATTGTATATAATCCAGAAAGCAGTTTTGCAAACAATGGTGATTGTGGTTTTGCAAAAGATAAATTAGGAAACGAAATCAAAATTATACCTGTTAAAAAAATAGAAGGCCAAAAAAACTGGATCAATTTTGCCAATTTTGGATTTGAATTTCAATATAAAAACACTGCAATAGCAGCCGTAAGTATATTAAATAATGGTAGGGTCTGGATAGATCCCAATATTCCAGCTACACTGCAAATGGTAAGTTCGAGTATGGCCAGTGCTTTATTGTTGAGAAGCAATTTGGAGGAAGTAGCAAATAATAATTCGCTGCAAAACCAACCCAATGCTAATCCTCCTCGTCCACAAAAACACCGCTAATTTAATTGCGCAATTAACTTTGTAATGTCTTGTTGATTCATACAATTGAAATGACCTTTAGGACATTGTTGAAATCCAATTTTACTGCAGGGCCTACAATTTAAATCGGCTACTTCGTAATGATAGGTATTGTTACTCGCATATGGACCCATGCCAAATGCAGGAATGGTATTTCCCCATAACAAATGAATTTCTTTTTGAAAAGCCGCTGCAATGTGCATAAGGCCAGTATCATTACAAATTATTTTTTGTGCTTGTTTAACCAAAGAAGCCGATTGGTTTAAGTTGTATTTTCCACATGCATTGTAAATGCGAGTGGGAGCTAGCTTACACAGTTCTTCTGCTAATTCAGCATCTGTTGGGCCTCCTAAAATTATCACTGGCTGTGTGAGGTGCTGGAGTAATTCAAAAAGCTTTTCTTTTGGTAATCTTTTGGTGAAATGTTGCGCGCCAATTACTAAACCGATGTAGCCATTTTGAAAGGCTAGGGGCAAAGAACTCATCGAAACTTCATCATTGCTTGCTATAAAATAATCAAGGCCTTCTAGGTCTTTATTTACGCCCAATGGTTTTACGCAAGCTAAATATCTGTCTACAATATGTAAAGCGGGCATTCGATCGATTTTTAAATTCACCAAAAGCCATTTTTGAATATTTAATTTATCGAAAGAAAAAGCTTTCACTCCTAATGCCAGCTTGAGTTTAAGCGTTCTTACATTATGATGTAAATCGATGATATAATCAAATTTTTCGGCTTTTAACTGCGCTACAATTGCTGACCAATTGGTAGGGTTTAATAAATGTAGTTGATCG
>CANNIS010000071.1 GCA_947505035.1 Sphingobacteriales bacterium | reverse complement strand
CTATTACAGGCTGTAAAAACGATAGCAGTGCTGCATTAAAAGTTACGGTTTTAGGGCTTGTTAGCAAACCGGTTATTACCGCTTCGCAAAATATATGTTTTAACACAGCAGCCGATACCCTTCGGGTTCAATCCATTCCAACAGGTGGCGGAAATGTATTTTCTTTTCAATGGCAAATATCTAGTAATGGAACGGTGTGGTCTGATATAATTGGCAAAACAGGTTTAACATTAGCTCCTGGAATATTAACCACCTCTACTTTTTATAGGTATAAAGCCACTTCTACTAATGGATGTGCAACGCTTTTTTCTGATTCGATAAAAGTAACTGTTTATGGTACTTTCAGCCCGGGTGCACTAATCGGCAATCAAATTATTTGTTTTAATACGATTCCAAATGCTATTCAGTTTTTTACTTTACCTTCTGGCGCTGGCAATTTATTTACCTATCAATGGCAGGGTTCTTCCGATTCCATTAATTTTTCGAATATTGTTAATCCAAATGTATTTTCATTTCAACCTGCAAATTTATTACAAACTGTTTTTTATCGCGTAAATATAATTTCAAATACAGGTTGCGGAAGTGCTTACACCAATAGTATTAAAATAAAAGTATATCCTTTATTTACAGGCGCAAGTATTAACAAAAGTCAAACCATTTGTTATAATTTTGCACCAGACACCATTCGATTATTGACAAATCCAATAGGTGGAAGCGGCACTTATTTTTACCAATGGCAAAGTTCCATCGACAGTATCAATTGGTCTAGTATAAATGGACAAAATGGTACTAAATTAAAAATGGCAAATTTAATCCAAACAACTTACGTGCGCTTATTCAATCAATGCAACGCAGGTTGCGGTTTACAAATTAGTAATGCTATTAAAATAAAAGTATTATCTGGTATTTATACCAAGCCTCGCATTACGCAAGCGCAAAGTATATGTTATAATACTAGTCCAGACACCTTGCGTTTAACCGTTTATGCAAGTGGTGCAGATAATAAATTTATATATCAATGGCAAAGTTCTACTAACGGAACCAACTGGTTTGACATAAGTGGTGCAACAACTTTAAAATTTACGCCAGGAAATTTAACGCAGTCTACTTATTATAGAATCAATGCCATTGCTACTTTTGGCTGTAGGTCTATTGCCTCAGATTCAATTAAAATTACAGTTTACGAGCCATTAGCAGCTGGGCAATTAAATAACAATCAAATTATTTGTTATAATGCAACGCCTGCACGCATGCAATTTGCTTTAGCTCCAAGTGGCGGCGGTTCGGTGTACACTTATCAATGGCAAGTTTCTTCAGACTCCATTAATTTTACAAATATAAATGGTGCCTTGTTTGATAATTACCAATCAGGAAAACTTTTACAGACACGATTTTACAGAGTAAAAATTACTTCTATCAATGGATGCGGAGAAATTACCAGCGAAATATTAAAAGTTAAAGTATATCCTGCGTATAAAGGTGCGGCAATCAATGCGGATCAAATTGTTTGTTATAATTTAAATCCAAATAGTTTAAGCATTCGAACACCAGCAAGTGGTGGCGATGGAAATTATTTTTATCAATGGCAAATTGGATTAAATGGTCTGTGGTCTTCTGTTTCTGCTGCAACTAATCCTATATATTTTCCGGCACAAGTTCAACAAGAAACCTATTATCGACTCATTAATTTTGCTGGATCTGGTTGTGGTAGAGATACTTCAAATGTAGTGAAGATCAGTGTTTTGCCCTTACCAGATACGACAAATTTATATGGCGCCACCACTGTTTGTCGTAATGAACAAGAAGTTCGTTATGGAATGGCGCATGCAAATAGTAACTACACTTATTTATGGAGTACAACGGGCGGAAAAATTGTGACGAATCCAAACGCGTTGGTGGTCTATGTTAATTGGGGTTTAAAAGATGGGGTAGATACTTTGCGCCTTACGCAAATCAATAAATTAACAGGCTGTTTAAATGAAATGAAATTGCCCGTAAGAATTAAATTTGGTAAAGCACCAAGTAGATCAAAAATTTTAAGAAAAGAAAATTCTAACTTATTGTTTTGTAGTGATTCAACTTTTGGGGTAGTTTACCAATGGGGATTTTTAACAAAATCAACCAATATAGAAACGGATATTCCAGACGCCAAATTGCGCTATGTAATGTTGCCACATAATTTTGATACCACGCTATATGAATATTATTTAAAATCAAGTTTAGGCGATTGCGAAACTAAAAGTTATTATAATAAAGCAAGTGCAACAGGAATAGGTAATACAGAAGGTGCTAGTTTTTTAATTTATCCTAATCCAACATATGGCTTGGTTCATATCAAAAGCAATGGAAATGAAATTACAAAAATAAAAATATTTGACAATCAAATGCGATTACTTGAGTATATCGATGCAATTCATGAAGTAGAATACCAGTTTAAAATTGATCAACCTGCAGGCCTCTATTTTATTCAAGTAGCAGACAACGAACAGTTTTATTATTGGCAGAAATTAATTTTAACGGAAAATAGGTAGTGATGAATCAACAAAAACGAAAGCTTTTATTGCTCCTGCTGATTTCTGTGATTAGCACGAATTTTTCGTTTGCGCAATCAAACGTTAATTTAAAAATGAGGGCACTTTTTTTTCTAGATCATTTTACTTCCATCAATATCATTGAAGATAACGACGGCTTTAGGGCTTGTTTTGAAGATTCTATTACTCATTTACCAAACCTAATACTTCAACAAAATAAATTAGCAGAAGACCTTAGCTTAGATGCATTTGTTTTAAAATACAACGAATTTGTTTATACAAAAGGAAATTCGCCAATAGCATTAGCGGCAATTCCATATGCCATTGGCATAGATACACTGACCGCACAATTGCTCCACCTAACAATAGATGCCAACTTAATACTGCATACAGTTAATGTAGATAAATTACCCTTAGCAGACACCTTGGATGTTACATTCGATTTAAATTACTATTGTGCCAGCAAGGTTTTTAAAATAAAATCAATCATACAACATAAAAAAAGAGGAAAATATTTTATCGTCAAGGCCATTCGCAAAAGAAATTTTTTGGATGGTTTTAAGAAGGCTTCGGATACAACGGTACAAAAGCTCGTTAACTATGATTTACTGATCAATGGGGTTCAACAGCAAACAGATACCAATGGGGTTGTTTATATAAAGGACATTGCATTAAAAGGGAATAAAAAAATAAATATCAGCACGGCTAATTACTTAGATTTTGGTGGCGAAAAATATTCCGAAAATAAATTAAGGAGAATTTATGCTCGGGCTGCATTAAACAGTACGCAGGCAATTTTTTTTAGAAAGTCTTCTTTTTTCTTAGAAGTTAATGTGGGCTTTAATTCTTTCCTTGGAAGTAATCCTATTCAGAGTAGTAATAAAAGCATCGAAAACATCAATCAAAAAATCACTACAAATGGCATAGGATTTGGAATCTATATGTTCAATAAAAATAAATGGGACCTTGGATTAGTTTTAGGTATTGCAAGTTATTATGCCGACAATGCAAGTTTTTTAAAATCTTATGCCGAACATTTTAATAGCGTTGATCCAGAGGGAGCTAATTATGTTCGATTCATGGACATCAATGAAATTAACGAGTTTCAGCATTTAACCATGAACACACTTAATGCAAAAATAAATTTTGGTTATAAATTAAGTCTTAAAACAAAATTAAATATTGGGTTTAAACTTGCCAAAAATACCAAGGGAAGTTTAACCAGAGAAACCACTGCAGATGCATTATACAGTGGTTTGTATGAAGATTTTTTCAACGTTAGGATCAGTGAAAATGGGATATATGATTTCGGGAAGTTTCAATTAGTCGACACTTCTACGATGGCGATGAATAAAAATATTTCTTTTTTCGGCCTCGAAATTGGATTAGAGCAGCGCATCTCTAAAAGGATGAGTGTTAATTTTGGTATGGAGTTTTTAAATTCTAGCAGTCCTTTCATTCAGCCAAGTAATAATTCTTTAAGTATTAAAAATGACCATATAGCAAGTTTGTTATCAATTGGTAATTTTGAACATTTTGCAGCTTTTAGCACTTTTCAATTAACATTAAAATATAAATTATAGCAATGAAAAAAAGAATAGGCTTCTTGTTGTTTTTTGTATTTGTATTGGCTAAGTCAAATGCGCAAAATGCATGCTACTATTTAAGTAAAGCAAATATAGAAGACAGCGTAAGTATTAAAAACTATATTAAGGAATTAGGAAGTCGTTTGCTTAAGGATACTTATGTTGCCGTTGATTTTTCGGCAAAACCAGTAATATGTCATGGGGCTAATTTAAATAATTGTATTGCCGATCAAATTTCCAAAGCAAATGCTGGTATCGCAACAGATTCAATGGCTTTAGCCATGATGGTCAATCAAGTAAACCAGCTCATCACGCCTATAAATAACATTGATTTTTATTTTTTCATTAGCGCTAAAAGCTTAGAAAATAATTTTTTAAATCAATTCATTAGCAAATTACTCTTAACAACTAATTTGTATGCAAATCCAAATACAAGTATTTATTTATTAGTAAAAGATAAACAGCTTATGCAACAATTAGCATTTTTAAAGAGCAATAAAAATTATAGTCAGTTTCAGATCAAGCAATATTAATATAATTCATCATGCAAATTACAGTTCAAACCAATATCAACGCAAGTATAGATCAAGTATGGGAATGTTGGACCAATCCTAAGCATGTGATGCATTGGAATTTTGCCAGCGAAGATTGGTGTTGCCCTGCTGCAACAAACAATTTGACTGTAGGCTCGGAATTCCATTATACCATGGCCGCCAAAGACGATTCCTTTAGTTTTGATTTCTGGGGAACATACGACCATATAGTTTTTTATGAAATATTATCAATTACATTAGGAGATGGTAGAAAATTAAAGGTATCTTTTGAGGCAATTGGGCATGGAATTTTGCTTACTGAATCTTTTGAGCCAGAATCTGAAAACCCAGTTGAATTGCAACAAGCAGGCTGGCAACAAATTTTGGATAATTTTAAAAAATATGTGGAGGGTTTAGTATGATATGTATCAAAGTTTAACTTCAGCTCATAGTTTTCAAACATTTGTAAGTTATTTACACATCTCAACTATAGTATTGGGTGTACTTGCATTAATCGATTTTATTTTCAAGTTTAAGCGGCCAATTATTTTCAAAATATGTTTTGCTGTTTTAATTTCTTCACTTCTTTTTCTAGATATTTTACTGTGGATGAATTATTCATTTGCTGATATTTTGAAATTCTCACCATTTATTAATTTTGGAATATGGGGAGCCGGGCTGTTTTCGTTATCTATTTTAAATTCTGGTAAAATAGAAAAATGGGTTTGGTTGAGTAGCATATTGATATTATTTTTAAATATCAATAATTATATTAGTATGTCTAATATAGATACTGGCAAAGAGCTGAATTACACTGTATTTTCGCTCCGTTTCAATGATCATTCTGCCTTGATTAATATTACAAGATTTTTACAAAGAGCCATATTAATATTTTCACTATTTAAATTGGTTAACACGCTTAGAGCTAACAAGCCCAAAAACAACTTCTATCAATTAAAATTGATTAAGTGGATTACACTTTTTGTCAGTTTTGTATTTATTTCAGTGGTTTTGAATATGTTTATCTCCATTTTTCTCTATAGAAATACCGCATATTTAAACTATTTGTTTGTTGTATATAATTTTCTCTGTTTAGCAGTTTTTTTACTAACCATCTATCGGCCATCCTTTTTAAACAACCAAGATGTAACCAAGTTTGATTTGAAGAAATTTAAACATAACGATGCTTTAAGGCTAAACGATAGGAATTTCTATACTCCATTTTTTAGTAATTTTTACTTTTTAAATAAAGAGGCTAATATTGAGCATTTTTGTAAAGATAACAGCATAGAAGAAAAGGAATTGTTCAACGAACAGATCTTTAAATTGTATCAAATGAATTTTAGTAATTTGATTAACAAACACCGTGTGGAGTATTTTGTAGAAATCGTCAAAAATCCTAAATATGCTCATTTTTCTGTCGAGGGCTTAGCCTTAGAGTCTGGTTTTAATTCTAGAACAGCACTCTATAAGCCTTTTAAAAAGTTTCATGGAGGCACACCAATAGACTTAATTGATTTCATAAATTCCTGATTTGTAGCTGTCTCCAAAAAATAGACAGGTTGTTCGTTTCTTAGACATCCCTTTTTAGCATGTGAAAACCTCGTTGTTTAAATTTAACAGAAATTAAACAACATGAAAAAGCTACTCCTTATTGCAATTTGCTCCTTTAGCTTTTTTTCAGCTCAATCCCAAATTATAACCACCTTTGCTGGAAATGGCAGTAATGGTTTTAGTGGCGATAACGGATTAGCAACGCTTGCAAAAATTGGCCTTACCGGCCGCATAGCCATTGATATTAATTCCAATCTATTTATTGCGGACACTTATAATGATAGAATTCGTAAAATAGATGCTACAACAGGTATTATTACTACAGTTGCAGGAACTGGAACCGCTGGATATAATGGAGATGGGGCGCTAGCCACCGTTTCACAATTAAACAAACCTTTTGGTGTGGCTATCGATCCTTCTGGCAATATTTATATAGCAGATGGTGCTAATAATAGAATTAGAAAAATTTCTGCAGCAACAGGAATTATTTCCACAGTTGCAGGAAACGGAACTGCTGGATATAATGGGGATAATATTTCGGCAATCACCGCACAAATAAACTCAGCAAATTCAGTATGTATCGATAATGGTGGCAATATTTATTTTTCAGACCAAAATAATCATAGGATTCGTAAAGTAACTATTGCTACTGGTAATATTACCACTGTAGCAGGAAATGGTATTAGTGGTTTTTTAGGTGACGGGGCATCTGCTATTTCAGCAAAATTAAATTCACCATCTGGAATTGCATTGGATGTCAATAATAATATTTATATCGCCGATTTTAATAATCATCGTATTAGGAAAGTGACAGTTTCAACAGGTATGATTACAACAATTGCAGGAAATGGGAATGCAGTATATGATGCCGACGGGGTGGCAGCTAATACTACAGGTTTGGCTAATCCACATGATGTTTTTGTAAATTCAGCCGGTCATGTTTTTATTGTAGATTATGGGAATGGCCGAATTCGAAAAGTAAATGCAACTACAGGTTTGATTTCGACGGTTGCAGGCGATGGCAGTTTTGCCTTTGCTGGAGATAATGGACCTGCTACCAGTGCAAAATTTAAGGGGCCAATAAGTATCACTTTTGACAATGCAGGTAATTATTATATTGCTGATTTTTTTAATTATAGAATAAGAAAAGTTACACAGCCGGTTTTTTCAAATAATACGATTAGTGGATCTCAAACCATTTGTGCTAATTCCCAAGCAGCAACTTTATCAGGTAGTCTTCCCTTAGGTTGTACCGGTACAATTACTTATACCTGGTTGAGTTCTTCTGTTTCTGCTACAGCAGGCTTTTCTGCAATCTTAAATAGTAATTTACAAAATTTTACTCCGAGTAATTTAATGCAGAATACATGGTTTAGAAGAATAGCAATTACAGCTGAATGCAATAGTGACACGAGTTCCTCAGTTTTAATTTCTATTAATATTCCTATTGGCAATAATATATTAGGTAAACCCGCAACTATTTCTAGGATTGCAGGTAATGAATATGGTAATATCGGGTTTTCTGGCGATGGAGGTTTGGCTATTAATTCTAAATTCTATATCCCAGTTGGAATCTGTTCGGATTCTGCTAATAATATCTT
>CANNIS010000070.1 GCA_947505035.1 Sphingobacteriales bacterium | reverse complement strand
ATTTCTCAAACCGGAATAAACGATGGAATGGATACCATTAAATGGGTAAAGCCAAACCAATTAGATACGATTCAATACATTGGCCCCTATAAATATGTACTTTTAAAATCTACTGATAATAAAAGCTATAACCCAATAGACTCGAGCACTGCCAGCTTTTTAGGTAATTTAAACGATAGCATTTTTGTTGATAAAAATATCAATACTACTGCTATTCAGCATTGGTATAAAGTTGCTATTTACGCGAATAACGAATTAGTCGGTACCAGCAAAAATGCTTCCAGTGTTTTCTTAACTGCATTGGCTCAAGACAATCGCGTGGTGTTAAATTTCTCTTGCTCGGTTCCTTGGACTAATTCGAATTATTTAATTTACCGTTACAATAATTTAACAGCGGCATTTGACTTAATAGATTCTACTCGAAATACAACTTATACAGACGACTCCTTAAGCAATGGTTTTAATTATCAATATTACGTTGCAAGCGTTGGCCGCTATACTGCTGGCGGCTTTCCAGAACCATTGATCAACCGATCACAAATAGTGGGTGTAAGCCCTATTGATACAGAAAAACCTTGTCCACCGCTATTGCAAGTAACACCTAGTTGTGCTTTATACAAAAATGAATTAACCTGGACCAATAGCGATTCTTGTCTTTCGGATATAGTCTCTTATAAAATTTATAAAGCTTTTTTTGAAGGAGATGAATTTACCTTATTAGCTGATCAAATAAAACCAAATAGCAATACCAGTTTTACGGATGATAATTTAAAAACTTCTATTGCAGGTTGCTACTTTGTAACGGCCATCGATTCGGCAAATAATGAAAGCGAAAGAAGCAATGTAATTTGTGTCGATAATTGTCCAAACATAGCGGTTCCCAATGTGTTTACACCTAACGGAGATAATATAAACGACCTATTTACGACGATAAAGGACACCACCGATTTTGTCAGTAAATTTGATACTAAAATTTATACCCGCTGGGGTACTTTGGTTTACGAAACCAACGAACCAGAAATTAATTGGGATGGAAAAGACCAAAATACAGGCAAAGAATTGCCTACCGGTGTTTATTTTTATTCTATTTATTTTTCTGAAATTAGGGTGAAAGGATACCAGCCAAAAATTTATTCAGGATTTGTTCATTTAATAAGATAAGCGAAAGATGTTTACAGGAATTATAGAGTGTGTTGGAATTATTCGAAATATTGTTCAGGAAAAAAATAATTATCATTTTCGAATAGAATCTAGCATTTCTGAAGCTTTAAAAATTGACCAAAGCATTGCCCATAATGGCGTCTGTTTAACAGTAACTTTGGTAGATGGCCATCAACATGAAGTTACAGCCATTGCCGAAACCATGCAAAAAACCAATTTAGGTAGCTTTAAAATTGGCGATTCGTTAAACTTGGAAAGATGCATGCAAATGAATGGTCGATTAGACGGACATATTGTACAAGGGCATGTGGACCAGACTGGTCAAGTACAAACAATTGTTACCGAAAATGGCAGCTGGAGATATACCATTGCTTACGATGCAAGCCTTGGAAACGTAACGGTTGAAAAGGGATCTATTTGTGTAAATGGTATCAGTTTAACTGTGGTGGATTCGACAATGAATACTTTTAGTGTAGCCATCATTCCGTATACCTACGAACATACCACTATGCAACATTTGCAAATTGGCGACACGGTAAATTTAGAGTTTGATATTATTGGTAAATATGTTGCCCGTATGTTAAACTTGCCTAATAGCCGAAACTAATTCTGCAACGGGTACCGCACCGCTCAATCCATATTGGTTATCTATGATATAAAAGGGCACACCGGTAATGCCTAATGCCAAAACTTTGTCTTGCAAATCTTTGGTTTGCGAAGCTAAAGCCTCCGAATGTAAAGCAGCAGGTATTAATTCTTCGTCTAAGCCAGCCGACTTTGCTATAGCAATAACATTTTCTGTTTTGGATAAATCAATTAAATCTTCGAAATAGGCTTTGAAAAAAGCTTCCGTTACTGCAGATTGTAAGCCAAACTGATGGGCATATTGAATGATCATATGCAATGGAAAAGTATTTGGCGAAACTTCGATTTTAGCAATTTGAAAATCAATAGCTAAAGCGGCACCTCGCTCATTAAGCATGCTGGTACGAGCAATAAACTGCTCAAAATCTCCGAACTTTTCGGTGATATGCTGCTTAAAATTAACGCCTTCATCCGAAATGCCAGGGCTGAGCTCAAATGGCAAATAAGTTATTTCGAAATGGTATTCGTCTTTTAACAATTCCATTGCCTGTGTCAATTGTCTCTTACCTACAAAACACCAAGGGCAAACAACATCAGAAGCAATTTTTATTTCAATGGTTTTTTTCATTATTCGATAGATTTACCCTTCATGGCAACAGAAATAGCTTGATCCATTACGCGTTCGGCAAAAGGTCTGGTGAATTCGTTAATTGCATCGATGGCTGTTAATATTTGATCTTTGTCTCCCGATGCAAGCTGATGATTTAAGGCATGCAATAAATCATTGGTTTGATTGATTTCTGCTTCAGATAACAATTGACCATGTTTTTTAAGGAAACTTTCAATGGTATAACGCATTTGTTCCCCTTCACGCGTAGCTTCAATGATCATTCTTTTGGCCACATCTTCTTTGGCATGGACCATCGAATCTAAGAGCATTTTTTCTACCTGTTCGTCGGTTAAGCCATAAGTTGGCGTAATGATAATTTCTTGTTGGGTATTGGAGCGCAACTCCTTGGCCTGCACTTTTAACATGCCATCGGCATTTAACATAAAATTGATATCAACCTTTGGGAAACCTGCCGGCATGGCTGGAATGCCTCGCAATTCAAATTCTGCTAGCTTTCTGTTTTCAGATACCAGGTCTCTTTCTCCCTGGTAAACCGATATTTTCATATTCACTTGACCATCTATAGAGGTGGTATATTGTCTGCCCGCTTTGGTTGGAATTTTAGCATTTCGTGGAATAATGACATCCATTAATCCGCCCATGGTTTCTATTCCTAATGATAATGGCGTTACATCTAACAACAAAATATCCTTTCTATTTCCAGCCAAAATATCGGCTTGAATGGCTGCACCAAGCGCAACTACTTCATCTGGGTTTTGGTGATCATTTAAAGCTTGATCAAAAAATGCTTGTAAAGCTTGTTTTAATATTGGCGTTCGAGTACTTCCACCCACCAATACAACTTGATCAATGTCTTTAATGCTTAATCCAGCATCGTTCAGCGCATTTTGACAACAATCAATGGTCTTTTGGATCAAAGGTTGGATCATGGCTTCGTAGGTACTGCGCATAATGCCACATGGCATGCCTTGAACTGTTGTATTAAATATAGATTGGGTACTGAGTGCTATTTTAGCTTCTTCTGCAGCCAATCTTAAAGATTGCATCAGGTTTTGGTTGGCATATACAGCTGCTGGATCGAGCTTTAGCTCTTTTAACCAATATTGAAGTATAAGTGCATCAAAATCATCGCCACCTAAAAAAGTATCGCCATTGGTAGCCAATACTTCAAAAATTCCTTGTTGAATTTTTAAAATAGAAATATCAAATGTGCCACCGCCTAAATCGTAAACCGCAATTGTTTTTTCTTCGTTTGGATCGAGCCCAATGCCAAATGCTAAACTTGCAGCAGTTGGTTCATTGATGATTCTCAAAACATCTAAACCTGCGAGTTTCCCTGCATCTCTAGTGGCTTGTCTTTGGGCATCATTAAAATAAGCAGGAACTGTTATAACTACTTTATTTACAGGAGTTTTAAGCGCATGTTCGGCACGAAGCTTTAACTCTTTTAAGATAAATGAGGATAGCTCAATTGGGCTATAAAATCGATCACCAACCTTCACTTTAAGCATGGCTTGATCATCATCATCAATTATTTTATAACCAAAATAACCTTCGTATGATTGAATGTCTTTATAGGATTGACCTAATAACCTTTTAACAGAGAATATGGTATTGGCTGGATCTGCAATTAAATATTGTTTGGCTTCATTTCCAACAATCAATTCGCCTGAAGGATGAAAATGAACGATTGAAGGAACGAGCACCCCTTTGCCCATATCGTTGATAACCTCGGCCTGCTGCTGGGCATTGATGTAGGCAATTAAACTATTGGTGGTACCTAAATCGATTCCAATAATTAATTCCGCTTGCTGAATAGTACCTGTTGCTATATTAATGGAAACTTGTGCCATGTTTTTTAGTTAAATAGATAATTTAATTAAACTATCTATTTTATTTATTATTAACTACTTATCTCTTATTAAACAATAATCTTGAACCCTTTTGTGATTCATCGAATTGTCCTTGATGATAGGCTAAATGCCCATTTACAAATGTACTGTTAATGCTGTTGCTAAAGGTATAACCTTCAAAAGGTGACCAGCCGCATTTGTATAACAAATTAGTCTTACTTACTGTTTGCGGTAAATTTGGATTTACTAATACTAGGTCTGCAAAATATCCTTCTCTTATATAGCCTCTTTCTTTGATGTTAAATAAGATGGCAGGGTTATGTGCCATTTTCTCTACCATTTTTTCTATGGTGATTTTTCCTTGCTTAACTAATTCTAACATAGCGATTATACTATGTTGAACTAAAGGACCACCCGACGGTGCATTTAAGTAATCTGTCGACTTTTCTTCGATGGTATGGGGTGCATGATCGGTGGCAATAACATCAATATGATCTGATAATACAGCTGCTAAAATAGCATCCCTGTCGTTTGCTGTTTTAATGGCTGGATTCCATTTTATCCAATTACCCTTTGTAGCATAATCTGCTTCCGAAAACCATAAATGATGAATACATGCTTCGGAGGTAATTAATTTGTCTTTTAAAGGTAAGGTATTGTCAAATAAAGCCGTCTCGATTGCAGTAGAGATGTGCAAAATATGCAGCCTTGTTTGGTGTTTTTTAGCTAAAAGTACTGCTTTAGATGAAGAAATATAACATGCTTGTTCAGAGCGTATTAAAGGATGCATTTCTGGCGTCACTTTAGTATCATACTTTGCTTTATAAAGGGCTAAATTATGCTTAACCGTTTTTTCATCTTCGCAATGTGTAGCAATTAAGGCAGTGCAACTTTTGAACAAATCGCTGAGCACTTGTTCATCATCTACCAGCATATTACCAGTAGAGGAACCCATGAATATTTTTACTCCACAAACGTTTTCTGGATTGGTTTTAAGTACTTCTTCTAAATTGGTATTAGAAGCACCCATAAAAAAAGAATAATTGGCCAAAGATACTTGAGCTGCTCTTTGGTACTTATCTGCTAATAATTCTTGGGTGAATACATTTGGAATGGTATTGGGCATTTCCATGTATGAAGTAATTCCACCTGCAACAGCCGCTTTGGCTTCGGTATAAATTTCTCCTTTATGGGTTAAACCAGGCTCTCTAAAATGAACCTGGTCATCTATTGCGCCAGGTATTAAAAACATACCTGCAGCATCTATTACGTTAGCATCTGCGGCCGAAATATCTTTATCAATTCTAGCAATTCGATCGCCTTCTATGAGCAAATCTAGCTGCATTTGCTTGCCCTCATTGACGATGATAGCATTTTTGATGAGCGTTGTTTTCATATTGCAATTATTTGATGCTCAAAAGTAACTAAAAATGCCCAAATGGAAATTCAAATCTTATCTTTGTATCATGCAAAATAATTTTGAGCAGTTTGGTTTCAATAAACAGATTTTAAATGCCATTGAAGCCATTGGTTATACAGATCCAACCCTCATCCAACAAAAAGCCATCCCTCCCATAATTAATGGTCAAGATGTATTGGGTATTGCTCAAACAGGCACCGGAAAAACTGCCGCTTATTTATTGCCCATTATTAAAAAACTTGGCTTTGCACAAGATCAAATTCCAAGAGCGGTTATTTTAGCACCAACCCGCGAATTGGCGATGCAAATTGAAGAAAATACCATTAGCCTTTGTCAATTTACAGACCTGAGAATTGGGGCTGTTTACGGTGGCTTAGGACCAAAACCTCAAAAAGAGATGCTAGCCAAAGGCATAGATATATTGATTGCCACACCCGGCAGGTTGTTAGAATTATATTTAGCTGGCGATTTGGTTTTTAAAAAATTACAGGTTTTAGTACTAGACGAGGCAGATAAAATGCTGGATATGGGTTTTATCAGCAAGATTAACCGCATACTAGAAGTTATTCCTAAAAAAAGGCAAAACCTACTTTTTTCTGCCACCATGTCGGATAAAGTAGAAATATTAGTGGGTGATTTCCTTTTGTTTCCTACTAAAGTTGAAGTTAGTTTACAAGCCACCCCTGCCAAAAACGTGGAACAAAGGGTGTACATGGTTCCCAATTTAAAATCGAAAATCAATTTATTATACCATTTTCTACTCGATGAGGAAACATTTCAAAAGGTAATTGTGTTCTGTAAAACAAAGACTATTGCCGATAATGTTTATCACTATATCAGCAGAAAGTTTGGAGAAGATCAGGTAAAAGTAATCCATGCTAATAAAGGACAAAATACCCGTATCAACTCTATGGAAGCCTTTAAAGAAGGCAGTGTTAGGGTGCTCGTGGGCACCGATGTGGCATCTAGGGGCATCGACGTAACGGAAGTTACGCATGTCATTAACTTTGATGTGCCTTTGATATACGAAGATTACGTGCACCGCATTGGCAGAACTGGAAGAGCAGAAAAACTAGGCGTGTCTATTACCTTTAGTAACGAATCAGAAACCTTGCACTTAGCAAAAATTGAAAAACTAATTCGTCAAAAAATACCGGTATTGCCCATTCCAGATGGCGTAATTTTTGCAGAAACTTCGTTTAACGAAAAACAAGCCATTGCCCGCGAAATAGACGAACATAAACGCAAAGAAGACCCTACATTTAAAGGTTCTTTTCATGAAAAGAAATTTAAAAGGCCTTCGGCAGATGAAAAGAAAAAGTTAGCCAAGCAAAAAGAGCAACAGCTAAACAAAGGAAATGCTAAAAGTAAAACCAAAAGCAGCACCGACGATAAAACGAAAAAGACCCTTCGTAAAAAAGGGAAAAACTGGGATAAAAAAATAAAATAACCGCATACGCATGAAAACAGCAGAAATCAAAATTACCGTTTCCTTAGACGACAAAAATTTACCAGAAAGCATTTTATGGTACTCTTCAGATTCAGAAAATACACAAGAATTGCCTTGTAAATCTATGATTTTGGCTTTATGGGACCAACAATATCAAAACTCGTTGCGCTTAGACTTATGGACAAAAGATATGCCCGTAGATGAAATGAAACGATTTTTCTATGAAACACTGATGACCATGAGTGATAGTTTTTTAAAAGCGACTGGCGAAAAGAACATAGTAGAAGATCTTAGAGATTATTGCGCACATTTCGCTGAAAAAATGGAATTAAACGCAAATAGCCAAAAATAATTTATCATTTACTATATTGTAGCTTCTTAAAATTTATTTGTTTTGACTATTACTCGAAAAAGATATGTTACTTTACTCTTGATGTTTTTGATTTCATTAACATCTATTTCAATTAGTAAAGCCCAACTAAAAATAAGACGCGAACCCAATATGGGAAAATTAGTACGTAATGTTTTGGTAGGCCAAGGCATTACCGTTCGTAATATTATTTATAAAGGAGATACTGGCGCCATTGCCATTTTCGATGGTACTAATTCTAATTTAGGTTTAGACAGTGGGGTATTAATTTCGACCGGAAAAGCAATAGATGCCATTGGCCCTAACAATCTTCAAGTAAGTAGTTCGAACAACAAAGGTGGCGACATTGATTTAAATACCATTGCTGGCGGAAT
>CANNIS010000069.1 GCA_947505035.1 Sphingobacteriales bacterium | reverse complement strand
TGCAAGTTTTGCAGAGTCAAAACAAAGCAATAAAGAAATTCATGTAGTTGGTAAATTACAGAAAGAAAAGGAAATGATTTACAATCCTATTCAAGATGCCAATTATTTTTCTTTTTATGTAAAAGACCAGCAAGGCGAAGAGTGTAAAGTGATTTATGCCGGCACCAAACCTCAGGACTTCGAAAAATCTGAACAAATTGTGTTAATTGGAAAAATGCAAGCGGATGAATTTCATGCATCGAAAATTTTAATGAAATGTCCTTCAAAATACACGAACGATAAAGTGGAGACCAAAGAGTTCAAAGCGCAAACATCATAGCATATCCTATTCTTTCAAAATAAATTCATGGAAATAAAATTTTTAGGGGAACATTTGTTACCCGGTATAGCTGGTAATTTTGCAGTGGTCTTGGCTTTTTCAAGTGCATTACTTACCACAATTGCTTATTTTTTTGCAGCCAAAACTGCCGAAAATTCGTGGTTAAAAATTGCGCGAACCGCTTTGTATGTGCATGCGATATCCATCATTGGTATTATTGTAAGTTTAGCGGTTATCATTGGTAATCATTATTTCGAATACCATTATGCTTGGGCTCATTCGAGCACCACTTTGCCAACTAAGTATATTATTTCTTGTTTTTGGGAAGGACAAGAGGGAAGTTTTTTATTGTGGTCATTTTGGCAAATGTGTTTAGCATTGGTGCTTCGTTTTTTTGCAAGAAAATGGGAACCTTCGGTTATAGCCATTGTCATGCTTTCACAAGTTTTAATTATGTCTATGTTATTAGGCGTAGAAATTCTTGGACATGTGATTGGTTCTAATCCATTTATTTTACTACGCGATGCCTTGCAAGCACCCATTTTCCAAAGAGCCGATTATTTATCTTTAATTAAAGATGGTAATGGTTTAAATCCATTATTACAAAACTATTGGATGGTCATTCATCCGCCAACTTTGTTTTTAGGTTTTGCCTCTATGGTGGTACCATTTGCTTTTGCACTAGCAGGTGTATGGCAAAAGAAATACGATGAATGGATGAAACCTGCATTGCCTTGGGCTTTATTTGCCGTTATGGTTTTAGGCACAGGTATTATCATGGGCTCTTTTTGGGCTTATGAGGCTTTAAATTTTGGTGGTTTTTGGGCTTGGGATCCGGTAGAAAACGCTTCTTTAATTCCTTGGCTAACTTTAATTGCAGGCGTGCATGTAATGCTAGCTTATAAGCATAGCGGGCATTCTTATTTTACCGCTTTATTTTTAGTCTTCATTAGTTATGTATTGGTTTTATATGCTTCCTTTTTAACTAGAAGCGGTATTCTTGGAAATGCCTCAGTACACGCATTTACAGACCTTGGTATGTCGGGCCAATTGGTTATTTATATTTTAGTTTTCTTAGGAATTGGATCTTATTTATTAATTAAAAATTGGAAACATTTTCCGCGTACAAAAAAAGACGAAGAAACTTATTCAAGAGAATTTTGGTTATTTATCGGTGCGGTCATGTTAGGTATATCTTGTTTCCAAGTGATCTTAACCACTTCTATTCCGGTAATCAATAAATTATTTGGTAGCAATATTGCGCCACCTGTAAATGTAATTGATCATTATAATAAATGGCAAATTCCAATCGCAGTGTTAATTTTAATTATTTCTGGATTTGCACAATTTTTAAAATATAAAAATACAGATCCTCAAAAATTCAAAAAAGTATTTTTCATCACCTTATTATTAAGTGGCATTACCTCTACTATCATTTGTTATTATGCAGGATATTTTCAATTAATTCCTTTTGCATTATTGGTATTTGCGGCAAATTTTGCGGTGTTTGCCAATGGAGAAATTTTACTATCTGTTTTCAAAGGGAAAATAAAATTAGCTGGTTCGGCCATTGCACACATGGGCTTTGCGCTATTGTTATTGGGAGCGCTAATAGCAGCCTCTAAAAGCGAAGTATTGAGTATTAATAATTCTGGATACAATTACGGTAAAGAATTTAACGAAAAAAATACCAAAGAAAATATTCTATTGTGGAAAGACGAACCACTTAAAATGGGAAATTACGAATTGACTTACTTAGGTGATTCATTAGCTCCACCCAATACCTATTATAAAGTTCATTACGATGAATTAGATAAGAATGGTAAAATAGTACATTCGTTTTTATTGTATCCAAATGCACAAGTGAATCCGAAAATGGGTTTAATTGCTTCGCCAGATACTAAACATTATTTAACACACGATATTTATACACATGTAAGTTCGGTTCCTCAAAAAGAAGAAACGCATCAAACACACGAAGGGCATAGCGAAGACGAAGGCTATACCAATACGAAAAACTATACCGTTAAAATTGGAGATACCATTCGTTACGATAAAGGCATCATTATCTTAGCTGGTTTAAATAATAAAGTAACCGTAAAAGACATCACACTAGAAAGTAATGATATTGCAGTAGGAGCAGATTTACGAATCATCAACGAAGATAGAGAAACACTGATCACGCCAATTTTTGTAATTAAAAATAATTACCAATTTGATCTGCCTCAAGAATCTGATGCGGTAGGCATTAAAGCTAAGTTTACTAAAATCAATCCTAGCACTGGCGAAATTGACTTAGTCATTATGCAAAAGCCACCAAAGCAACGCGATTATATCATTATGAAAGCCATTGTATTCCCTTATATTAATTTCTTATGGGGCGGTACTATTTTAATGGTCTTAGGTTTTATTCTCTCTATTTTTAGAAGAGTAAAAGAATATAAAAGAGAGCCTATTTCATGAGTTTGAAAATTGCAATTGTAGGATCGGGTAATGTAGCGAGCTTTTTTGCTAAGAAGTTTGCAGCAGCCGGATTTACCATTGTATCTATTCATAGTAAAAATTTAGCGCATGCCGAAAGTTTAGCCAGCGAGGTGCAAGCCATCGCCAGCAACACATTATCGACCATCGGCTCCGACTTCGATTATTTATTGTTTGCAGTATCGGACGATGCGCTCAAAGCTTGTGTAGCCGAGGTTCCTGCAAGTAACAACTTTTGTTGGTTACACACTTCTGGTGCAATGTCTAAAGAAATTTTTGCCGAAAAAACGAATCAGTATGGCGTTTTTTATCCACTCCAAACCTTTACTAAATCTGTATCGTTAAGTCAATCTGTTTTTCCTGTTTTAATTGAATCTTCTTCGGAGGAAATTCAACAAGCGCTCGAAAAATTAGCTGCGCAAATACAATTGCCTTTTCAATACGCCGATTCTGATCAGCGAAAAAATATTCATTTAGCTGCCGTATTTGCTTGTAATTTTTCCAATCATTTATTTCAAATTGCTTCCCAAATTTTAGCAGAGCAAAATTTGCCTTTTGAATTATTGTTGCCTTTAATTCAAGAAACAGTTGCAAAATTAAATCATTTGTCGCCTTCAGCTGCACAAACTGGACCAGCCATCCGAAACGATCAAGCGGTTTTGGCAACACAGCTAGCACTCTTGCAATCCCATCCTAAATGGGCCGAGCTTTACCAATTATTATCTGCCGAAATTCAAAAACCAAAACAATAAAAAAATCCTAGATTAGATTCATTCTAATTTGGTATTTTTTGTTATTTTTGTGTTTAATCAAACAAAAAAGGCATTTTGTTGATTTATATACTATTATGAAAATATTTAACCTCACTATAAATTTCGAAGAAAAAGACCATTCAAGCATTGTATTACCCATTGCCGAAGGCGAATCGGTATTAGATGTATGCATGGAAAATGGCATTGAATTACAACATAATTGCGGAGGCGTATGCGGTTGCAGTACTTGTCATTTATATGTCAATAAAGGCATGGAGTTTTTACAAGACATTTCGGATAAAGAAGAAGATTTCATAGATCGTGCGGTTAACCCACGCATCAATTCTAGATTGGGTTGCCAATGCATTACCACAACCGGCGATTTTGAAGTATTAATACCCGATCAATCGGGATTTATGGGTCATTAAACAAATCAAATGAAAGACGAAAAATTTCAATTAACCTACGGCTGGAAAGACACCGAGGACATTGCCATTCATTTATATGAAAAATTTGGAGATGATTTTTCTGAATCAAAAATATATCGAATTCGATTTACCGAATTATTAGAATGGGTGCTCACTTTGCCTAATTTTACAGGAACCAAAGAAACCTGTAACGAATCTTATTTAGAAATGATTCAATCTGCTTGGGTATACGAGTGGAGAGATAATCAATAAAAGCTTATATTTACTTTATGGCTTATTTAAATCGACTAACCGATATCTGTGTTTTTGTGCTCGACTTAGACGGTGTGCTTACCGATGGTACTGTTTATGTTTCTGAGTCTGGCGAACAATTAAGACGCATGAATATCAAAGATGGCTATGCCATTCAATTAGCGATTAAAAAAGGATATAAAATAATTGTGATTTCTGGCGCAGGCTCTAACACCGTTATTAAAAGATTAAATGGATTAGGCATCACCGATATTCATTTGGCCGTAAAAGATAAAGTTTCGGTACTCGAAAATTATTTACAACAGCACCATTTTAACTTAACACAAGTAGCCTATATTGGCGACGATATTCCAGATTTAGCTTGTATGAAAATGGTAGGTGTAGCGGTTTGTCCGGCAGATGCAGTGCAACAAATTAAAGCCATTGCACATTATGTTTCTCCACTAAAAGGGGGAGAAGGATGTGTACGCGATTTCATCGAAAAAGTAATGAGCATTCGCAACGATTGGAATAACGAATTTAGTAATACCACCACTTCTGCATAACTATGGTTCCATTTTTAAAATTGATTCGCTTGCCCAATTTAATTTTGATCGCGGCACTTCAATATTTTATTCGTCAATTTTTATTGTTTCCCATGTTGGCTAGCTATGGTTTTGTAAGTAGTTTAAGCAACGAATCTTTTTATTTATTGTTAATTGCCTCTGCACTTATTTCTGCAGCTGGATATATCATCAACGATTATTTTGATTTGCGTATCGATTATGTCAATAAACCCGAAAAAGTAATTATTGGTATTGCCATCAAACGAAGAGTGGCTATGGCTTTGCATGTGGTATTTAGTTTATTGGGTGTAGTCATTTTTAGTTATTTAGCCTTTCAATTAAAAGTAGGCGTTTTGGCATTAGTGCCTATGTTAATTGCGGGCTTATTATGGTTTTATTCTACCGATTACAAAAGACAATTCTTAATTGGAAATATAGTTGCAGGCCTATTAGCGGTGTTCCCAATTTTATTGGTGGTGCTTTTCGAAACGAGTATTTTCAAAGCATATTATAGTATAGAAAATAAATTAATTGCGGTATTAATATTAAAAGTAATCGGCTATTTTAGTGTAGTCGTATTTTTAATGGCTATGCTCATTTCTATACTGAAAGATATCAACGAAGTGCATGGCGATGCAAGATTGAAATGCAAAACCATGCCTATTGTGCTGGGCGTTAAATGGGCTAAAGTAATTGTGGTTGTATTGGTTGCTTTAATTTGTTATGTATTGTCTTCTATTCAGCAATTACAATATGCAAACCATGCCTATGTGCCATTATTATTTATTTTACTGGGCATAGAGCTTCCATTGTTAACTGCCATGTTTGCATTAATCTTCTCAAACACAACGAGTGCAGGTATTTGGGCGCATCGATTGGCAATATTAGCCATGGTAATTGGTGTTTTTGCTATTCCTGTTTTAAACTTTTTCCCTGGAAATTAATATGCTGAAATTTCCTTTTCAAATTGTATTGGGTTCGCAATCGCCGCGCCGAAAAGAGCTTTTAAGCTTAATGAATATCGACTTCAGAGTAGAAGTACAAGAAGTGGAAGAAAGTTACCCCAAAAATTTAACACCTATTGAAATAGCTATTCATATTGCTAGTAAAAAAGCGAAGGCATTTAAAGGCCTTTCTGCAAACGAATTATTAATTACTGCAGATACTATAGTTGCACAGCATCAGCACATTTTAGGCAAGCCTAAAGATGCCGCACATGCAAAAGAAATAATTCAGCAATTAGCCGGTAATACGCACGAAGTCATTACCGCAGTTGCTTTTCAATATCAATCACAATTAATTACTTTTCATGATTGTACCAAAGTGTACATGAACCCATTAAGCGAAGCAGAAATAAATCATTATATCGAAAATTATAAACCCTACGATAAGGCTGGAGCTTATGGTATACAAGAATGGATAGGATTAGTAGCGATTCAAAAAATCGAAGGATCTTATACCAATGTGATGGGTTTACCTACCGAAAAATTGTATCAAGAATTACAAAAAATAAAAACAATCATTTAGTTTTTATAGAAAATCCATTTACCAATTTCTTTCCAGCTGGTTTTTTTACCCACCATTAAAATACCCGTACGATAAATCTTTGCGGCTAACCATACCGTTCCAAAAAATCCAGCAATTAATAAAAGCATAGAAGTAATAATTTCCCAGGTTGGTACGCCAAATGGTAAACGAACCATCATTACTATGGGCGAACTTAAAGGAATAAGGGATAACCAAAAAGCAACCGGCCCATCTGGATTATTAACCACCGTAGAGGTAGAAATAATAAAAGAGAAAATGAGTGGAATCGTCACCGGCATCATAAATTGTTGCGTTTCGGATTCGCTATCAACAGCCGAACCAATGGCAGCAAAAAGCGCACTGTATAATAAATAGCCTCCTAAAAAGTAAAATAAAAAACAACCAATCACCAATGGATAATTAATAGTAGACAAGGCATTCAGCACTTCGCCTGCTGCTATAGCGGGTTCGCTTTTATCCGAATTACTACTTTCAACTGTTTTTTCTATTGACATAATTTTGCTTTTATCTTGTGCAAATTTTTGTCCAATAATTCCGGTAATGGCACTAGTTAAAATAACCCATAAAGCAAATTGCGTAAGTCCCACTAAGGCAATACCCACAATTTTTCCCATCATTAATTGAAATGGCTTTACAGAAGAAATCAATACTTCAACAATTCTATTATTTTTTTCTTCAATTACGCCACGCATGACTTGCACACCATAAAGAAAAATAAACATATAAATTAAGATAGAACTAAACATGCCAATCATATAGCTAGCGCTTGTATTGCCGTCTTGCTCCCCTTCGTCTGTAAATCGGATAGTTTCAATATTTAAATTAAAATCGAGTTCTGAAATTATTTTTTTACTAATCCCTTTTTCTGCTAATTTTTGATCGCTTAAGGTATTTTCTAATTGATCTTCAATATATTTTACAATGGCAAGGCTGGGTTGCTTGTCTGAATAGAGTTGTACGCCTTCAAAGTTTTTACTTTTTTGCGGGATATATAATAAATAGCTATTGCCCGACGAATCAAAATTGTTTTTTAAACTGGCTAAACTAAGCGAACTAAATTCAAATTCATATTGCGCATTGCTTTTAATAATATTCGATAAAGTGTTGGTTTCGTCGCAAACAACAATTTTCTTTTTATCCGACAGATTATCGCTGTTAACTGCTAAAAATATGGCAAATGCATACATTGCCGCAATTAATAGGGGGCCTAAAAAAGTCATGATGATAAAAGATTTCTTTTTTACCCTAGACAAATATTCTCTCTGAATAATTAAAGCAATTTTTTTCATTTCAATTATTAAGCGTTTTTAACTTGGTCGATAAAAATTTCGTTGATCGAAGGAATGATTTCTTTGATGCCATTGAATTGAATTTTAGGCATTAAAAAAGCGATGGCATCATTAATCTGAAAGCCTGCATTTAACTGAATTTCTTGCACAAATTTGCCTTCTTTTATTTTGGCATTGCCAATGCTTTGAAAAGCCGAAGAACCATTTAAATCAATACTTTCCGCATTATTATAGGCAATTTCAAAACAGTTTTTGCTGTATTTTTTTCGAATGTCCGAAACTTTTCCTTCCAACATTTTTTCTGATAAATTTAAGATGGCAATATGAGAACATAATTCTTCTACCGATTCCATTCTATGTGATGAAAAAATAATGGTAGTACCTTGTTGATTTAAATTTAAGAATTCGTTTTTAATCATTTCGGCATTGATTGGATCGAAGCCGCTAAATGGTTCATCTAAAATTAATAATTCGGG
>CANNIS010000068.1 GCA_947505035.1 Sphingobacteriales bacterium | reverse complement strand
GAACATAATTCTTCTACCGATTCCATTCTATGTGATGAAAAAATAATGGTAGTACCTTGTTGATTTAAATTTAAGAATTCGTTTTTAATCATTTCGGCATTGATTGGATCGAAGCCGCTAAATGGTTCATCTAAAATTAATAATTCGGGTTGATGAATAACCGTAGCCACAAACTGCACTTTTTGTTGCATGCCTTTTGACAAATCCTCTACATTTTTATTCCACCAGCCTTTCATTTCAAGCCTTTCAAACCATTGCTTGGCGCGCTTTTCAGCTTCTTGTTTACTTAAGCCTTTGAGTTGTGCTAAATACACAATTTGATCGGCTACACCCATTTTTTTATACAATCCGCGTTCTTCGGGAAGGTAGCCAATGCTGCTAATGTGCTTTTCTTGTAACTTTTCGTCTTTGAAATAAATATCTCCCGAATCGGCTTTGGTAATCTGATTGATAATCCTAATTAAAGAAGTTTTTCCGGCTCCATTAGGGCCCAAAAGTCCAAATACACTGCCTTTAGGGATTTCCATACTCACCGAATTTAAAGCTCGGTGGTTTTCGTAATCCTTAATAATAGACCTAATACTTAACATAAATTTTTATATTATTCGAAGTATTCTTTCATTCGCTCAAAAAATCCTTTATCATTTTTACCCGGGCTCGGTTTAAAATTTTCCGAGTTTTGTAATCCTTCTAAGGCAATTCTTTCTTCGCGTGATAAGGTTTTAGGTGTCCATACATTGATATGAACCAGCTCATCGCCTCTATGGTAAGAGTTAATATCTTTAATGCCTTTACCTTTTAATCTTAATATTTTTCCGCCTTGTGTACCCGCATCAATTTTAATTCTTGCTTTTCCATCAATGGTAGGAACTTCTACACTTGTTCCGATGGCCGCATCTATAAAACTAATGTATAAATCGAATACCACGTTAACGCCATCTCTTTTTAATTGTTCGTGTTCTACTTCTTCAATCACAATGAGTAGATCGCCCGGTATGCCTCCTTTAGGAGCCGCATTTCCTTTGCCACTCATCGATAATTGCATGCCTTCGGTTACACCCGCTGGAATATTAATAGTTATAGTTTCTTCGCCTCTTTCTACACCATCGCCATTACATGCAGTACATTTAGCGGTAATTTTTTGACCTTCTCCATTACAGGTAGGGCAGGTAGTGGTCGTTTGCATTTGACCAAGAATGGTATTCTGTACTCTTCTTACACTTCCGGCTCCATTACAAGTACTACATTTAGAAAATGAGTTTTTATCTTTTGCGCCCGATCCGCCACAAACTTTACATGAATTTAATTTTTGAACTTTAATGGTTTTTTCGGCACCGTTTGCAATTTCTTCTAAAGTTAATTTTACTTTAATTCGCAAGTTGGTTCCTTTTTGTACACGTCGACCGCCACCGCCACCGCCGCCAAAGAAACTTTCAAAAGGACTGCCGCCACCACCAAATACATCTCCAAATTGAGAGAAAATATCTTCCATGTTCATGCCGCCACCGCCACCATATCCGCCACCAGCTCCAGGACCCGAATGTCCAAACTGATCGTAGCGTTGTTTCTTTTCAGGGCTACTTAAAACTTCGTAGGCTTCTGCTGCTTCTTTAAATTTTTCTTCCGAAGCTTTATCGCCAGGGTTTTTATCGGGATGAAATTTAATAGCAGCCTTTCGGTATGCTTTTTTAATTTCATCTGCATCGGCGTTTTTGCTCACGCCTAAAATATCGTAAAAATCTTTCTTTGCCATGTTATGAACCTACTACCACTTTTGCGTAACGAATTACTTTGTCATTTAATAAATATCCTTTTTCTACTTCATCCATTACTTTACCTTTTAGGTCTTCGCTTGGTGCGGGAACATTGGTAATAGCCTCATGTAAATCGGTATCAAAAGTCTTACCCAGCACCGATTCCATTTCACTTAAGCCTTGGCTTTGTAAAGTACTTTTTAATTTATGGTGAATGAGTTGAATACCTTCTTTTACCGCGTCAATATCTTTGGCAATTTCCATCGATTTTTTTGCACGATCAAAATCATCTAATACCGAAAGCATCGATTTAATTACATCTGCATTTGCTGTTTTAAATAATTCGATGCGTTCTTTTGCGGTCCTTCTTTTGTAATTATCAAATTCTGCATATAAACGAAGGTATTTATCGTTTAATGCATCTATTTGCACCTGAGGGTCTAAAACCTCCTCTTCGCTTTGAGCGGTATTCACTTCCGCATTATTTTCCGCGTTTTCCAAATTAATGGGCGCTTCTTCCTCGTTTGTCAAATTTTCAGTCGATTCGGTCATATATCTTTATTTATAGCTTTATTCTTGCGATATGGCATTTTTCAAATTCTCTGCCAAAGATAAAAAAAAGCCAAGCTGTCAGTTAATTTACAGCGAAATTGTCAAAAGGATATATAAATAGCGGTTTTTTGCCTAGAAATTAGGCTTCAATACATACTTTTCGTAAAACTCAATGATGGCGTTTACGGCTTCATCGGCGGTATCTACTACCGAAAATAACAATAAATCATCTTCGTGTATGTTTTGTTCTTTTTTGAGCATGACTTCTTTGATCCAATCAACTAATCCAGTCCAAAATTGACTACCCACGAGTACCACCGGAAATTGTGCTACTTTTTTAGTTTGAATTAAAGTAAGTGCTTCAAATAATTCGTCGAGTGTACCAAAGCCACCGGGTAAAACTACAAAGCCTTGAGCATATTTTAAGAACATTACTTTGCGTACAAAGAAGTAATCAAAATTCATGAGCTTATCTAAATCGATATATGGGTTATGAGTTTGTTCGAAAGGCAATACAATATTTAAGCCCACAGATTTGCCGCCAGTTGCACGCGCACCTTTGTTGCCTGCTTCCATGATGCCTGGACCACCACCGGTAATCACACCGTAGCCTTTTCTAGTTAATTTTTGCGCAATTTCTTCGCCTAATAAATAATATTCATGATCGGGTTTTGTACGAGCAGAACCAAAAATACTCACGCAAGGCCCAATCTTTGCAAGCTTTTCAAAGCCTTCTACAAATTCGGCCATGATTTTAAAAATCTGCCAAGAATTTTGGGTTTTTATTTCATTCCAATTTTTATTTTCAAATGCACTTCTAAATTTATCTTCTCCGGTCATATCGTTTCTTTTTTAATTTTTCTAAGAATCAGTAAACCTATAAATGTAATGAAACCATTTACAATTAACAATTCGAAGCCAAATTTGTAGCCATTGAACCATTGTTGGCTGTTATAATTAATGATATAACATAAAATGGGAGAGAGTATGCACACAATGGGTACTAATTTATCTTTTACAGCATGTTTAGTAAATAGACCAAAAGCATACAATCCTAATAAAGGCCCATAGGTATAACCTGCTACTGTAAATAGTTTGCCAACAACAGCTTGGTCGTTGATAGATTTAAATAGTACAATCACGCCAAACAATAATAAGGCAAAACCAATGTGAACCAGATGTCTCAAACTAATGCGTTTTTTTTCTGATAAATTTTCATTTCGATTGATGCCTAAAATATCAACACAGAAAGAAGTGGTGAGCGAAGTGAGCGCGCCATCTGCACTTGGATAGGCAGCAGAAATTAAGCCAATAATAAATACAATACCTGCAAATTTTCCTAAGTAATTAATGGCAAGCGTAGGAAATAATTCGTCCGAATTAGCGGGTAAGGCAATGCCTTTTCTTTGTGCATATTGATATAAAACAACGCCCAAACAAAGGAACAAAAAGTTTACCAAAACCAATACTATACTAAAGCTAAACATGTTCTTCTGCGCATCTTTCAGCGATTTACAGCTCAAGTTTTTTTGCATCATTTCTTGGTCTAAACCAGTCATCGTAATAGTGATAAACATGCCGCTTAAAAATTGTTTCAAGAAAAATCTTTTATCATTTACATCTGTAAAAATTACTTGTGAATAATTACTTTCTTTAATTGTTTTTACCAAATCTGAAAAATGATATCCTAATTCGTTGGAAATAATATAGACTGAAATAATAACTCCTAAGAGCATAAAAGTTGTTTGCAAGGTATCTGTCCAAATAATTGTTTTAATACCACCTTCGTAAGTGTATAAAAGAATAAGTGCGATAAATAACAATACCGTCACATAAAATGGAACACCCCAAGATTGAAATACAAAAGTTTGCAAAACACTCACCACTAAAAACATTCTAAAAGAAGCGCCAATTACCCTGGATAAAATAAAAAAGAAAGCGCCCGATTGGTAAGTATAAAATCCAAATCGTTGATCTAAATAGGCATAAATAGAGGTCAGGTTTAATCGATAGTACAAAGGAAGCAATACGGTTGCGATGACTAAATAACCCGCCAAGTAGCCTAAAACTACCATTAAATAAGAGAATTGCGTTTGGTTTACCCAGCCCGGTACCGAAATAAAGGTAACGCCCGATAAAGAAGCGCCAATCATACCATAGGCAATGATATACCAAGGCGATGATTTATTTCCTAAAAAATAGGATTGGTTATTTGAATTTCTGCTTGTTAACCAAGTAATTACAAATAGTAAAACAGAATAGGCGGCAACGCAGGTAAAAATAAAACTAGCAGACATAAGCAAGGGCTTTGTAACAAATGTAATTATAAATCTTATTTTTACCTCATGAATATTCCTTCTAGGCAGCTCGAAGAGGCTGTAAAGCAATTCGCCCAATTACCTGGCGTTGGCAGCAAAACCGCGCTTCGCTTGGTTTTGCATTTATTAAAACAAGAGCCAGCCATGGTGCGTCATTTTGGAGCGGTATTTCAAACATTAAAAGATGATATTCATTATTGCAAAAGGTGTAATAATATTTCGGATACCGAATTGTGTAGTATTTGTAATAATCCAAAAAGAGTACAACACGAATTATGTGTGGTAGAAGATATTCGTGATATTATTGCCATAGAAAATACCCAGCAATACAATGGCTTGTACCATGTATTGGGTGGCTTAATTTCACCAATGGAAGGAGTAGGGCCTAACGAATTACAAATTGAATCTTTAATTATACGCTTACAAAACGAACCCATATCAGAAGTGATCATGGCCTTAAGCGCTACCATGGAAGGGGATACAACTTTGTTTTACATCGATAAAAAAATAAAAGGATTTTCGTTAAAAGTGACCACCTTGGCCCGTGGAGTAGCCTTTGGTGGCGAGCTCGAATATGTGGATGAACTTACATTGGGTCGTTCAATCGTAACAAGAGTGCCTTACGAAAGCAATAATCGTTAGGCTTATTCGTTAAAATCCATGGCGCAGCAAATACAAAAAAATAGTATATTTCATCAATTTTTAAGAGTTAAATGAAGTTATCGGTTGTTATTGTTAATTATAATGTGAAGTACTTTTTAGAGCAGTGTTTGTATGCTGTTCGAAAAGCTAAACAATATTTACCAATCGAAATTTTTGTAGTCGATAATAATTCAGTCGATGGCTCGATTGAAATGCTCAAAGAAAAATTTCCAGAAGTTCAATTAATTGAGAATAAAAAAAATGTTGGTTTTTCTGTAGCCAATAACCAAGCCATGCAAATTGCACAAGGCGAATACTTTTTATTGCTTAACCCCGATACTGTGGTGCAGGAAGATACCTTTGTTAAAATCTGCGACTTCATGGATGCACATCCAAATGCAGGTGGCTTAGGCGTAAAAATGATAGATGGTAAAGGTCAATTTTTACCCGAGTCTAAACGTGGATTGCCTACTCCATTTGTTGCCTTTTGCAAAATTATGGGTTTGTCTAATTTGTTTCCCAAATCAAAAAAGTTTGGCCGCTATCATTTAGGTTTTTTAGATAAAAATAAAATACATAAAGTAGATGTACTTGCGGGCGCCTTTATGTTGATGCGTAAATCGGCACTCGATCAAGTAGGTTTGCTCGACGAAACATTTTTTATGTATGGCGAAGACATTGATCTCTCTTACCGAATAAAGCTTGGCGGTTACGACAATTATTATTTTCCAGACACGCAAATTATCCATTATAAAGGAGAGAGTACCAAAAAGAGTTCGGTGAATTATGTCTTTGTGTTTTACAATGCCATGATTATTTTCGCTCAAAAACATTTTACTAAAAATAACGCAAAGCTATTCTCTTTCTTAATTAACATTGCTATTTATTTGCGAGCAGGATTAGCTATTTTTTCGCGCTTATTGCGCAAACTAGTTTTACCATTTTTAGATGCAGCTACTTGGTATGCCGGAATTTATTTTATCAAAATTTATTGGGAGCATAACCATCGATTTGTTCGAAAGGCATATGCTCCAGAATTAATGAATACAGCTGTTCCCATCTATATCCTCATTTGGTTAATGGCTGTTTGGTTGTTGGGTGGTTATGATAAACCTTATAAACTTTCTAAACTGGTGCGTGGTTTATTTATTGGCACCATTGGCATTGGCTTAATGTATGCATTCCAGAACGAAGCTTGGCGTTTTTCTCGGGCAATCATTATTCTAGGTGCCTTTTGGACAGTGATCGCTGCAGTAGGCTTGCGCATTCTTTTAAATGCATTGGGATTAAAAAACTTCAAGTTAGATGGTATTAGTTCCGAAAAGAAAATAGTCATTGTTGCTAAAATTGAAGAAGGTCAACGCGTGCTAGAAATGATCAGACATGCCGTTGGAAGTATTAATTTTATTGGCTTTGTGCAACCCGATAGAAATGCGAGTGAGGCCTATTTAGGTGATGTTTCGCAATTAAACGAAGTGGTAGAAGTTTATCAAGTAGATGAAATTATTTTCTCGACCAAAGACATTCAATTGCAAGAAATTATTTTAGCGATGTCTAAAGTAAATCAATCACAAGTTGATTTTAAAATAGCACCCGAAGAAAGTTTATTTATTATTGGGAGTAATTCGGTCGATAATCCTGGCGATTTATATACCATTGATATTAATTTTGCTATCGCTAAACCGGCCGCTAAACGAAACAAAAAATTACTCGATTTTATGCTGAGTATATTGTTATTACTGACTTTCCCTGTTCATTTGTTATTTGTTAAATCTCCATTTCAATTGCTAAAAAATATATTTTCTGTCTTGTTTTGGGAAAAATCATGGGTCGGTTATGCCAATAAAGTAATTGATAATAAGCATTTGCCAAAATTAAAACCAGGCGTTTTAAGTCCAGTGAATGGCATTAAAAATAAACAATCCGTTTCCGAATCAACGGCTCAAAGATTAAATCTTTTATATGCAAAACACTATCAAATTGCCAGTGATTTTATTTTAATAGGACGCGGCTATCAACAATTAGGTAACAAGTAAAATGGAATTAAAAGAAAAAGTAGTTGTTATAACTGGAGCCAGTTCGGGTATTGGAATGGCTATGGCTACTGCATTTGCAGCCGAAGGTGCTCATTTAGTTTTGGCAGCACGCAATCATGCTAAACTGCTTGAAATTGCCACACAATTAAAAAATTCGTATGGCATACAAGTGATAGCCATTGCTACAGATGTTTCAAAAGAAATTCAATGTCAACAATTAATGAACCAAGCCATAGCCACATTTGGCAAAATGGATGTCTTAATTAATAATGCAGGAATTTCGATGCGTGCTATTTTCGAAGAAGTAGATTTAAAAGTACTAGCAGAAGTGATGGATATTAATTTTTGGGGAACTGTGTTTTGTACAAAACATGCTTTGCCCGAATTGTTAAAATCAAAAGGTGTATTAGTTGGCGTAAGCTCTATTGCAGGTTATAAAGGTCTTCCAGGCCGAACAGGTTATTCGGCATCTAAATTTGCCATGCAAGGTTTTTTAGAAAGCGTAAGGGTCGAAAATTTATATAATGGCTTAACTGTTTTAATCGCTTGTCCTGGTTTTACTGCATCTAATATTCGTTCGGTGGCTCGATCTAAAGATGGCTTGCCTCAAGGCGAATCACCCATGGACGAAAAAAATATCATGCAACCCGAACAAGTAGCATTGGAAATTGTACAGGCGGTAAAGCAGCGTAAACGCAGCCTAATTCTTACTTTTCAAGGAAAACTAACCGTTTGGTTAGCTAAACATTTCCCTGCATTGGCCGATCAATTAATTTTCAATCATTTTGCCAAAGAGCCCGATTCACCTTTAAAAAAATAATATGAGCAGCTTAAGCCCTTTGCAAACTCAAATCATTGTTGCTTTATTTTTCGCATTGGCTTTAAGTTATATTCCG
>CANNIS010000067.1 GCA_947505035.1 Sphingobacteriales bacterium | reverse complement strand
TCCCAAACCTAAGCATAGTGCCAGGTAGAGGGCAAGTGCTGATAACCAAACCCATTCAAGATATAAAATTTAATAGTACATTTCATTATCAAAAGGGTTATTTTTATTTTAGAAATATTGACAATAGAATTTTAATTGGCGGCGGACGTAATTTATTTTTTGAACAAGAAGAAAGCACCGAAATGCACAACACCGAAAATATTTTAAGCAGTTTAAATACTTTATTATTGGATAAAATTTATCCCGATCAAGCTATTGAAATTGATTATGCTTGGTCTGGTATTATGGCATTCGGAGAACAACTGCAACCCATTATCGAAAAAATTGCCGAAGGGGTATTTGTTGCGGTAAGGTGTAATGGTATGGGTATTGCAATGGGAAGTAAAACCGGCGAAAGCCTTGCTAAGCTTGCCCTTGCGGCCGATTAAAATGGAGTAAATTAAATACCAAACAATGTTTATCTTTAAACAATGAAACAGCTAATTGTTATTTTACTTGTTTTTTTTAGTGCATGTGCCGTTCAAAAAACACCGGTTAAAAACTATTCTTTTGATGTGCTAAGGGTGTCTAGAGCCGGCGGTTTTACAGGCAATGTAAGCGGTTACTCGATAGATAGAAATGGAGAAATTTCTTTGATTTATCAATTCAAAGGCAAACCTGCCCAACAACAATTTTTTAGACAAACCACTTTAGATTCTGTACAAATGTTATTCGATAAAATTGAACAAACAGGCATCAATCAATTAACTCATCACGAAACCGGAAACATGACTTTACAAATTACATTTCAAAAGGCTGGAGACATTCATGCTATTAGCTTTATAGAAGCCAAAGACACGGCTAAACAATTCAGCCCAATTTATTATGAAATCAGGGATTTTGCCGCTGGCAGAGGCAAAATCAAATAACAATTCTTAGCCAACTGATTCTTAGCAAATTAAAACAAAAACACAAGCTAGTTGTTCCAATCTTAGGGGCTTTAACCACTAATTAGAATCAATCTAAATATTTTTATCATTCAAATGACCCAACCTTATTAAATACATTTGCAACACAAAATCACGCATTCGATTATGAGTAATTCTTCATCTATGTTTAAGTCTTCCCTAGGAAAAAAATTGGTAATGGGAATTACCGGATTATTCCTAATTAGTTTTTTAATGGTTCATTGTTTTTTGAATTCGCTCATCTTTATAAATGATGGCGGAGAAACCTTTAATCTTGGCGCAGAATTTATGGCCAAGAATTGGGTGATCAGAGCAATGGAAATAGTTTTGTTTGGCGGTTTGCTTTGGCATATTATTCAAGCAGCCATCTTAACTCGTCAAAATAAAAAAGCAAGACCCGTTGCGTATGCAGCGAGTAATCCATCTGCAAACAGTAAATGGTACAGCCGTTCCATGGGTTTACTAGGTACCATTTTATTAATCTTTTTGATTATACATTTACGCCATTTTTGGGTGGTGAGTAGATTCACAGACGAAATAACCAGTGGCAGAGAAACATTATTCAATGAAATGAAAGAAGTGTTCTCGCAATTGTGGGTGGTTATTTTATATTGTTTAGCCATGGTTTCTTTAGGTTATCATTTGTTGCATGGATTTAAATCGGCATTTCAAACATTAGGTTGGAACCATGTTAAATATAATTCAATGATCGAAAAAACAGGTATGATTATTTCCATTGTATTACCTGTTTTGTTTGCAGCAATGCCTATTGCAATTTACATGGGGTTAATTAAATAAGTTAAAAATTAAGATTGTTATATATGTCAATACTTGATGCAAAAATTCCGGAAGGAACATTAGAACAAAAGTGGACCAAGTTTCGTTCATCGGTTCCATTAGTGAATCCGGCAAACAAAAGAAATTTAGAAGTTATTGTGGTAGGCTCAGGCTTAGCAGGCGCTTCGGCTGCAGCTTCACTCGCAGAATTAGGGTATAAAGTAAAAGTTTTTTGTTTCCAAGATTCTCCTCGTCGTGCACACTCTATTGCCGCACAAGGTGGAATTAATGCTGCCAAAAATTACCAAAATGATGGTGACTCTGTATACCGTTTATTTTACGATACCATTAAAGGAGGTGATTACCGTTCAAGAGAAGCAAACGTTTATCGTTTAGCAGAAGTGAGTTCGGGCATCATTGACCAATGCGTAGCGCAAGGTGTTCCATTTGCAAGAGAATACGGCGGAATGCTTTCTAACAGATCGTTTGGTGGCACGCAAGTGCAAAGAACTTTTTATGCAGCAGGTCAAACAGGACAACAATTATTATTGGGTGCCTACTCTTCTTTAGAAAGACAAATTGGAATGGGTGCAGTGAAAATGTATGCACGCCACGAAATGTTAGAAACAGTAACGATTGATGGAAAATGTCGTGGTATTATTGCACGCGATTTAACTACAGGAAAACTAGAAAGACATTTTGGACACGCGGTATTATTGTGTACAGGTGGTTATGGAAACGTATTTTATTTATCGACCAATGCCATGGGATCTAACGTGACTGCGGCTTGGAAGGCACATAAAAAAGGAGCACATTTTGCCAATCCTTGTTTTACGCAAATCCATCCAACTTGTATTCCGGTTTCTGGCGATCATCAATCTAAATTAACATTGATGTCGGAATCCTTAAGAAACGATGGTAGAATTTGGGTTCCTTTAAAAGCAGGAGATACAAGAAAACCAATTGATATTCCAGAAGAAGAAAGAGATTATTACTTAGAAAGAAGATATCCTGCATTCGGAAATTTAGTACCCAGAGATGTGGCATCTAGAGCCGCTAAAGAGCGCTGCGATGCTGGCTTTGGAGTAGGCACTTCTAAAATGGCGGTGTATTTAGATTTTGCTTTTAACATGGATCGTTATGGTAAAATTGAAGCGAGCAAAAAAGGATTAGAAAATCCAGGTGCGCAAACCATTCGCGAATTAGGTAAGGGCGTGGTGAAAGAAAAATACGGCAACTTGTTTGATATGTATCAACAAATTACCGGCGAAAATCCATACGAAACACCGATGCGCATTTACCCAGCAGTACACTATACCATGGGTGGTTTATGGGTAGATTATAATTTAATGACAACCGTTCCGGGTTTATATGCTTTAGGAGAAGCAAACTTCTCAGATCATGGCGCAAATCGTTTGGGAGCATCTGCTTTGATGCAGGGTTTAGCCGATGGTTACTTTGTTATTCCATATACTATTGGTTCTTATTTATCGAAAGAAATTAGTACCAAATCTATTGATACCAATCACGAAGCTTTTTCAGAAGCAGAAAAAGCGGTACAAGAAAAATTAAATAAATTTTTGGCTATCAAAGGCACCAAATCGGTAGATTATTTCCATAAGAAATTAGGAAAGATTATTTGGAACGAATGTGGTATGTCTAGAACCGAAGCGGGATTAAAAAAATCAATCGAAGACGTTCGTGCATTACAAAAAGAATTTTGGTCTGATGTAATTGTACCGGGCACTACAGATGAATTTAATCCAGAATTAGAAAAAGCTGGACGCGTTGCTGACTTTTTAGAATTAGGTGAATTGATGTGTATTGATGCTTTAGACAGAAACGAATCTTGCGGCGGACATTTTCGCGAAGAGTTTCAAACCGAGGATGGAGAAGCGCTAAGAGACGACGAAAAGTATGCTTACGTTGCAGCTTGGGAATTCAAAGGACAAAATGAATTTGAATTACACAAAGAGGAATTAAAATACGATAACATTAAAATTGCACAAAGAAGTTATAAATAAGCACAAAAAATTATGAGCGGAAATATGAACCTTACACTAAAAGTGTGGCGTCAAAAAAATAATAACGCCGAGGGCAAATTAGTTAACTATCAAGTAAAAGATATTTCACCAGACATGTCTTTTTTAGAAATGATGGATGTTTTAAACGAACAATTGATTGTTAAAGGTGATGAACCAATTGCATTTGATCACGATTGTAGAGAAGGTATTTGTGGCATGTGTAGTTTATATATCAATGGCAGACCACATGGTCCTAAAGATAGAGTGACTACCTGTCAATTACACATGCGCTCTTTCGAAGATGGCCAAACCATTACCATTGAACCTTGGAGAGCAGCACCATTTCCCATTGTAAAAGATTTAGCGGTAAACCGTTCTGCTTTTGATAGAATTATTGCATCGGGCGGTTATGTTTCTGTAAATACAGGAAATGCACAAGATGCCAATTCGCTTCCTATTGGAAAAGAAGATGCAGATCTTTCTTTTGCAGCAGCAGCTTGTATTGGTTGTGGCGCTTGCGTTGCAGCGTGTAAAAACGCGTCGGCTATGTTATTTGTATCAGCAAAAGTTTCGCAATTGGCATTGTTGCCGCAAGGTCAGCCAGAGCGTTACCTGCGCGTACACAACATGGTTGCTAAAATGGACGAAGAAGGATTTGGAAATTGTACGAATACGGGGGCCTGTGAAGCCGAATGTCCGAAAGGAATTTCCCTGAGCAATATAGCCCGAATGAATCGAGATTACTTTGTAGCGGGAATCGCTTCAGATAATTAAAAAAAGGCTCGTTTAACGAGCCTTTTTTTTTGCTTATATTTATCGACATTCAATCTCATTTTAAATTGGAATCTTCTTCAGAAATAGTTTTAGTAGAAAAGTTAATTCACCAAACCAGCTTACCTGTTTTTTTAACAGGCAAAGCCGGCACCGGTAAAACTACTTTTTTAAAAAAATTAATTCGAAGTACAGCTAAAAACACCATTGTTGTTGCACCAACCGGAATTGCAGCTTTAAATGTGGGCGGGGTAACCATTCACTCGCAATTTCAAATACCCATTGGAGCCTATGTGCCAGCAGCAATAGCCTATTCCAAACATCCATTTTTTAGATTCGAATCGGAAAATACCTTGCTTGGTAATTTTCGAATGAATGCCATTAAAAGAAAAGCCTTAATAGAAGTGGAGTTATTAATTATAGATGAAGTGAGCATGCTGCGTGCAGATACCTTAGATGCCATGGATTTTATTTTAAGAAGCGTTAGAAAAAATTCGGCGGCATTTGGTGGCGTACAAGTTTTATTTGTAGGCGATTTAATGCAGTTGCCTCCAATTTATCAAGAAAGCGACTGGCAAATTTTAAAAGACTATTATCCGAGCATGTATTTCTTCGATGCCAAAGCATTAAGAAATAATCCACCAGTTTATGTTGCATTAAAAAAAATACACCGACAAAGCGATCCAATTTTTACCGACATATTAGCTAATTTGCGCAGCAATCAATTATCGGCAAATGATGTAGCCATCTTAAATCAACGCGTGATCAAAGATTTTAATCCGAGTGCAAGCGAAGGTTATATCACCCTGAGCACGCACAACAAAACAGTCGAAGAAAAAAACAACAAAGAATTAGCATTAATTAACAGCAAACCAGTTAGTTATAATGCAAAAATTACGGGCGAATTTCCGGAATCTATTTATCCTTGTGAAGCTAATTTGACTTTAAAAATTGGCGCACAGGTAATGTTTATTAAAAACGACACGCAACAGAATTTATATTTTAACGGAAAAATTGGTGTGGTTACCGCTTTGCATACCGACGAAGTTTGGATTACTTGCGCTGCGAATGAAAAAATAAAATTAGCTTTTCAAGAATGGAAAAACATTCGATACATAGTAGAAGAAAGTAGCGGAAAACTGAACGAAGAAGTGATCGGAACGTATATGCAATTACCCTTGCGATTAGCTTATGCCATTACCATTCATAAAAGCCAGGGTTTAACTTTTGATAAAGCAATTATCGATATTAAAAAAGTTTTTGCATCGGGTCAAGCTTATGTGGCACTCTCTAGATTAACAAGTTTAAGTGGTTTGGTATTGAGTTCAGCAATTTCCACAAACGGAATTTCCAGCGAGCCTGCGGTACTTCATTTTGAACAAGAAACTGCAGAAAACGGACTCTCTGAAAGCCAAATAGCACAGGCTTCTTGGGAATATTTAGCACAATTGCTTCGTATTGCTTTCGACTTTAACAAACACATTACCAACTGGCGCACTTTAATAGAAAATCATGCAAAAGAGTTTGTTGCTTTAAGTGCTAATGATCAAGAAAACATTACCCAATTTTCTAATGCATTAAATGATTTGCAACAAGTGGCGGGTAATTTTCAAAAACAAATTTCGCCCTTGTTTATTGCAAAAGAACTCGAAAAAATTGCAAGTAGATTAAACGATGCACAAATATATTTTGAAACACATATTAAAAAAGCTTGCGATTATATACAAGCAATTGAATTTGCAAAAGCAAAAAAACAAGTTTCTGTAACCGAAATCTTATTAGATTTATTTCATCAATACCAACATATAAATAAATTTAGTTTTTTAACCAATGGTCTGCTTTCCAATAAACCTTTTGATAGTGAAGCCTGGTCTACTCAGCAAGCAACTTATTGGTATAGCCTAAAAAACCAGGCTAAGAAGCCCAAAAACAAAGACAAAGAGCCAACGCAGACCCATACTTTTCGTTTAATTAAGGAAGGCAAAAGCCCCGAAGAGGTAGCTGAAATTAGAAATATTACTTTAGGTACCGTAAACACCCATCTTGCTAAATTAATTGTCATTGGCGATTTATCCATTGACCAAGTTATTTCAAAACACAGATTAGATTATGTGATGGATGCTATTAGCAATTCAAAAGCCGAAAAATTAAATGATATCAAATCAAAAGTAAAAGAAGACATTACTTACGATGAAATTAAATTAGTATTAGCGCATTTTAAAAATATGCAATAATTTATTTTAAATTCAATTGATAGTAATAACCTGTTTCGTCAAAAACCAAATCTTTAATATTTGTATTTGCGTAAAATAATTTTTGCTCTTTTTCTTTAGGTTGAATAATAACTGCTTCGCCTTTTATAAATATAGTAATGGGCATGTCAAAATCTTTGGTCTCGCAATTCCAACTATAGCTTAGGTTTAAGCCACTTTCGCTGGTTTTCATTTGCACATTTAATTTTGCTAAACTAGCTACATTTAAGTATTGATGAAAAATAGCAGTCAAATCCATTTTTGATTTTTCGTTCATGAATGTAAGCACATCTTGTGTAGAAATATTTTTACGCGCATATTTTTCTTGCAAACCTTTTACAATGTCCCACCAAATGGCATCGTTATGAATCACACTTCTTAAGGTATTTAAAAACAAGGCACCTTTAGGATACATATCGCCTGCTCCTTCTTGGTTAACACCGTAGGGCCCAATAATAGTTTCTTTATTACCCACTCCTCTTTTCAATCCATTTAAATATTTGTCTGCCGAGGCTTTGCTAAACATATCTTCTAAATAAACTGCTTCTGCATATTGGCCAAAGCCTTCGTGAATCCACATGTCGGCAATATCGTATGAGGTTAAAGAGTTACCCCACCATTCGTGCGCACTCTCGTGTATAATGATATAATCAAATTTTTCGCCCTCGCCCGAACCCGACAAATCAAAGCCCCTGTAACCGTTTTTATAGCCATTACCATAAGCTACGCAGCTTTGGTGTTCCATGCCTAAATAAGGAGACTCTACTAGCTTATAGCCGTCTTCGTAAAATGCATAAGGACCAAATCTATTTTCAAAAATAGCCAGCATTGGTTTAACCTGTTCAAATTGTTTTTTTGCTTTGGCTTCGTTGCTTTTCATTACCCAATAATCTAAAGTCAAATTTTGATTTTTTATTGGACTCGCATAAGTGTCTGTAAAATGAACATAATTGCCAATGTTAAAAGTGACATCGTAATTGTTAATCGGGTTAGCAACAAACCAATTGTATTGGCTATAACCATCGTTTTGTTTTATAACAGACCTTAAGCGCCCATTAGAAATATTTAGCAAAGGATCTGGACAAGTAATACTGATGAGCATACTGTCTGGTTCATCGCTTTGGTGATCTTTATTTGGCCACCAACAACTGGCGCCAAAACCCTGACAAGCAACCGCTACCCATGGTTCACCATTTTCATCTTTACTAAAAACAATCCCACCATCCCAAGGTGCTTTTTTTGCAATGCTTGGCGCACCACTATAAAACACCGTTATTTTTTCTTGCTGTCCTTTTAATATGGTGTTTGGAAATTTAACAAAAACCGCGTTGTAAACTCTTTTAAAGGTTAATGCTTTTCCTTGAAAAAGAATTTGGTCAATGTTTAAGTTTTCAAATAAATCAATTTGCAACTCCTCAAAATTGCTTAAGCATTTAAATGAAATACTATTTGACCCTTGAATTGTTTTAGCCTCCACATTTATTTTTACCGCTAAATGGTAATACGTTACATCATAACAACTTCTAAAGTTACTAAGTGTTCCTCGCAAACTATCTTTTTGTGTAAATACAGCAGGCTGTCCATCCATAAGCTGTGCAAGGCTTTGCAAGCAGCTAATGCCCAATAAAAAAACAATTCCGAGAGTTTTAAATTTCATAATTTTAAATTTTAACTGTTTGCAATATTTTTAATTTTAAAATTGCTGCTACACTTATTGCATCGGTAATTTTATTTTCCATTACCCATTGAAAGGCCTCTTCAAACGCTACCCATTTAAATTCGAGCGATTCGTTTTCTTCGGGGCTGGCTTGTTGTTGTTGCAAAGTGGT
>CANNIS010000066.1 GCA_947505035.1 Sphingobacteriales bacterium | reverse complement strand
AGGAACTAAATGGAATTTCTTAAAATACCAACCCGGTTTAGTCGGCGGACATTGCATTGGCGTTGACCCATATTACTTAGCACATAAAGCAGAAAGTTTAGGATACCAACCCCAAGTTATTTTATCGGGCCGTAGGGTAAACGATACCATGGGAATGTTTGTGGCCAATAAAGTAGTCAAGTTAATGATTGCAAAAAGCATCACTATTAAAGGCGCCAAAGCTTTGGTATTGGGTGTAACTTTTAAAGAAAATTGCCCCGACATTCGTAATTCAAAAGTAATAGATATTGTACAAGAGTTAAATCAATTTGGATTGCAAGTGGATGTGTACGATCCGCATGCCAATGCAGATGCCGTAAAAGAAGAATATAAAATTGATTTAATTCAGCAAATCGAAAAAGGCTATGATGCAGTGATATTAGCTGTTTCGCACCAAGAGTTTAAATTGATTGACTACCCAAGTATTTTAAATAATCCAAGTGTATTATTCGATACCAAAGCATTCATCGACCGCAATTTAGTGGACGGCCGATTATAAAAATAAAAATCCATGAATTATTTTGCCCATGCTTCTGCTATTATTGATGAACCCGCGCACATTGGCGAGTGTACAAAAATTTGGCATTTTTCTCATGTAATGGCGGGCGCGCAAATCGGAAACAATTGCAACATCGGGCAAAATGTTTTTATTGCTAGCAAAGTGCAAATAGGCCATGGCGTAAAAATCCAAAATAATGTTTCGCTTTACGATGGCGTAATTTTAGCCGACGAGGTTTTTATTGGTCCATCGGTGGTTTTTACCAATGTGATTAATCCGAGAGCGGCTATTGTAAGGCAAGCGCAATATTTACCAACGCTTATCGGTAAAGGAGCGAGCATTGGTGCCAATGCCACTATTGTTTGTGGAAATGAAATTGGCGCTTATGCTTTTATTGGCGCTGCAGCAGTAGTTACCAAAGCCGTACCTGCTTATGCTTTGGTGATAGGCAATGCCGCTAAACAAATTGGTTGGGTATCAGAATACGGGCATCGTTTACATTTTGATGATGCAGGTTTAGCTATTTGTCCAGAGAGCAATCAGCAATATCAATTGCAATATAATATCGTAAGCAGAATTGCTTAAGCAATAGCCACTGCAAAAAAATCTTTTATTTTTTGAATGATAAAATCAATTTCCGCATCTGTTAAAGTTGTGTGAATCGGAATAGACAACACTTCTTCGCAAAGTTGTTCCGCAATCGGAAATGTTCCTTTCGGAAATTCAACGCTTTGGTAAGCTTTTTGTAAATGCATCGGGGTTGCATAATAGATCATGCTATCAATTCCTGCATCTGCTAAATACTTTTTCAATTCGTTTCTGCGCTTTGCAATGCGTAAAGTATACTGATGAAATACATGGGTGCTTTTTGCATCTCTATACGGAATACTAAGCCCTGTAATATTTGCTAGTGCTGCATCGTAGCGTGCAGCAATTGCTTGCTTACGAAAAATAGCGGCTGGTAAATGTTTGATTTGTACATTTAATATGGCTGCTTGCAAAGTATCTAAACGAGAATTTACACCAATGCGTTCATGTATATATTTTTCTTTTTGCCCATGGTTGGCAATCATTTTTAATTGCAAAGCTAATTCGGATTCATTGCAAAATATGGCACCACCATCGCCAAAGGCACCTAAGTTTTTTGTCGGGAAAAATGAAGTACAGCCTACAGTTCCCATGCAACCTGCTTGTACGATTTCGCCATTAGCAAAAGTATATTGCGCACCAATGGCTTGGGCCGCATCTTCAATTATATATAAGTTGTGTTTATTAGCTAAAGCCCTAATCGCTTCCATATTGGCGCATTGCCCAAATAAATGTACTGGCAGCAAAGCCTTTGTTTTTAGGCTAATGGCCGCTTCGACAGCAGCTACATCAATATTAAAAGTATCGGCGTAGACATCTACAAAAACAGGTTTCAAATTTAATAAAGCAATTACTTCTGCCGTTGCGGTATAAGTAAAAGCAGGTAAAATAATTTCATCACCTGCTTGTAAATTTAAAGCCATCATGGCAATTTGCAAAGCATCGGTTCCGTTGCCGCAAGTAATAATATGCTGAGCGCCAGTAAATTCCGCCAAAGCCAAATTAAATTCTCCGACTGCTTTTCCGTTAATATAATCTGCACTATTTAAAGTTGCCGCAATTGCAGCATCAAATTCAGTTTGGTGTAGCTTATAAACCGCCGCTAAATCAATAAAATTTATTTTATTTTCCGGCATCGTACATTTTATTAATAGTCGCTACTACTTTGCTTCCTTCTGCTGCTGTGCTGCCTAAATTTTCGCCGCCATTTAATACGCGCACTACATTCTCGATCACTAAATGGTGGTTTTGTGCCGAACCGCTGTAAGCCCCGTAATTGTTACCTGCTGCGGTTTCGGCGAGTGCGGGCATTTGGTAATTTTTAATACTGCAATGTGCTACTTTATTCATGTATTGCCCGCCAATTTTTACCGAACCATTTTCGGATAAAATAGTCATACTACTACTTAAATTTTGCTCAAATACCGCGGTAGAAAAATTTACTAAACCCATGCCACCTTTTTCAAATTCAAAACGAATAAAACCCGAATCTTCAAATTCGGTTAAATCAGCATGGTTGAAATTTTTAAAAATGGCATCAATATTTTTAATATCTCCAAACAACCAAATCATCATGTCTATGAAATGCGAAAATTGGGTAAACAAAGTACCGCCATCTAAATTTTTTTTTCCATGCCAAGCATTGGGAGTATAATATCTTTCGTCGCGGTTCCAATAACAATCGAGTTGCATCAAAAATAATTTGCCCATTATTTTCGAATCAATTACTTCTTTGATCCAAACTGCAGGTGGCGAATACCTGTTTTGCATCACGGTAAAAATGTGTAAGTTTTTTTCTAATGCTTTAGCCATTAGTAATTCGCAATCGGAATTATTCAAAGCCATGGGTTTTTCTATTACCACATGCAAGCCAGCATGTAAAGCAGTTAAAGCATGTTCGGCATGTAAACCATTTGGGGTGCATACATTTAAAACTTGGGCTTGCAAACCCGAAGCTAAAAACTCCTCAAAAGAGTAAAAATGGGGAATGTCCGAAGCTAAATCGCCTAAATTCAGCGATTCTGGGCTCAAAGTGTCGATAAAAGCTACCAAATGAGCTCCATTTTGGCGAAGTACCATTTCGGCATGGCGTTTACCAATATGCCCCAATCCCATTACCACAAAACTAATATCTGCTTTAGCCATTTATATCAACACAATAATTTAACTTTAAAATAATCTTTCTAAAAGCCCTTATTAAACGCCATCATAAAGGTAAAAGATATAATTGAATCGCAAAATCTAGCATTTCATTCGTATTTGCTATTGATAAAAATAAAAAAGGGTAGTATTTTTACCCAATAATTCTAAAAGCCTACTCTTTCCATGTGACTGAGGAGGCGAAGCTGTGCCAATGCTCGAAACCCTTATTACTTCTAAAACCCGTATTAAACTATTACTGAAGTTCTTTTTGAACATTCAGAACAGAGGTTATTTGAAAAAATTAGAAGTCGAATTTGCCGACAGCAGCAATGGCATCCGCCTCGAATTAAATAAATTAGAAGAAGCGGGTTTACTGCGTTCTAGCTTAGAAGGCAATAAAAAGTATTTCGAAGCCAATACCAGCAACCCTATTTACCAAGAAATTCATAGTTTATTGCGTAAACATACCGGCCTAGATCAATTGGTAGAAAAAGTATTAAACCAAATAGGCGAGCTGCAAACGGCCTATTTAACAGGTTCTTTGGCTTGCGGCTTACAATCCGACCAAATCGAAATATTGTTAATAGGCGATTTAAACCAGGCTTATTTAGATGAATTGATTGTAAAAGCCGAAAAATTAATGGCTAAAAAAATTACTTACCAGGTTTTCTCGGCATTCGAATTTCAAATTAAAAAAGAGCAATTATTGGCTCAACCACATATCCTTTTATTTGGCTAAATTTCTTGCTCCGCCTTTATTTACTTAAATTTGCGGGCATCCAACAAAAATTAAAATGAATACAAAAATCAATTTATTAAAATTTTTTATCGCAAGCGTACTAGTTTGCTTTTTTGCTATGCAAAATGGCTATGCGCAAGTAGCTGGCGTAGATCCAAATAATTTAGGTACCGTTAGGGTAGATGAAATGACCGATGCCCAAATTTTGGACATTTTAAAGCAAGGTCAAACTGCTGGTTTATCGGTAGATCAAGCGGCACAATTAGCGATTAAAAAAGGATTGAACCCCAATGAAGTTGATAAATTTAATGCTAGGGTAGCCAAATTACAAAATGCTACACCAGCTGCACCTACACCAGCTGCCGCAACTGCAGCACCTGTTGTACCTGTAGTTATCGATCCTGCTGTGGCGGTGATGCAGAAAAACGAAATCAAAGCGGCTAACGAAACAGCAACCGTGGGTGTAGCAGTTAACGAAATACCTACGCCACTGGCACCCACGCCAACAGCACCCACGCCAATTGCAGCACCTCAACCCGACAAAGCCTTAGGCATTTATGGCCAAGCGTATTTTAGATCGGGAGATATTAAGATTTATAACCGCTCTACCGATTCTAAAGCGCCAGGCAATTATACCATTGGCATAGGCGACGAATTTGGTATTTCTGTTTTTGGATATTCGTATTATAACGAAGTATTAAAAGTAGATGCCCGCGGCGCCATTAACCCAAGCAATATGGGCCCCGTATTTGTAAAAGGATTAAGTTTTGATAAAGCCAAAGGTTTAATCAAATCTAAAATGGGACAGAGTTTTGATTTAAATAATAATAAAGTAGAAATCACTTTGGTGTATTCGCGTAATATTACGGTGAATATAGTTGGAGAAGTAATTAAGCCAGGTTCATATAATTTCCCGGCAATCAATACCGCTTTTAATGCTTTAATTTTAGCAGGTGGTCCATCAGATATTGGAACCTTGCGTAATATTCAAATTAAACGTGGCGGTAAAATTATTAAATCATTAGATGCTTATGCTTTTTTAAATGATGCCAATGCCAACCAAGATTTCTTCTTAGAAGAAAACGATTATATGGTAGTGGGTAGTTCGCAAAAAGTAGTGAGCATTAAAGGCGAAGTAAAACGCAATGCGAGTTACGAATTACTAGCCAACGAAAATTTAAGCGATGTATTAAAATACGCAGGCGGCTATACCGCCAATGCTTATGGTAAATCGATACAAATTAGACGCATCAGCAATACCGAAATTAATTTGATTGATGTGAATTTTGATTCACTACAAAAAATTAAAAAAGATTTTGTATTAATGAATGGCGATGATGTGGTGGTGCGGGCTTCTTTAAATGAAGTTTTAAATAAAATTAGCATTTCGGGAGCGGTAAATTTTGCAGGCACTTATAATTTAGTAGCCGGCGATAACATTAGCAAATTATTGAAAAAGGCAGGTGGCTTAAAATTAGAAAGCAATGCAGAAATTGCTTATTTAGTGCGTACGCTAGCTAATAAAACGAAAGTTTATTACCACTTAAATTTAAAAGATATTTTAGCGAATCCGGCGTCTGTTCAAAACATGGCATTGGAAGCTTTAGACGAAGTAACTATTTATTCTACTAAAGATTTTATTGATTTCTTTAGCATTTCGGTTTCGGGTGCAGTGCGTAAACCAGGTAACTTCGAATTTGTAGCAGGTATTACTTTGCGCGATGCGATTATGAATGCTGGTGGCTTAAAAAAAGAAAGTATCGTAGAGCAAGCTTATTTAATTAGAACCAAAGCAGATTTAACCAAAGAATATATTCGTATTTCTTTGGTAGATATCATGGATAGCGCGAGTAAAAACAACCGTTTGCTAGAGCCCTTAGATGCGGTGGTGGTATATAATAAAGCCGACTATGTAGATTTCTTTTCTATCTCTGTTGCAGGAGCAGTTAAAAAGCCTGGTACATTCGAATTTGTAGCAGGTATTACCTTGCGCGATGCGATTATGAATGCAGGTGGCTTGAAAAAAGAAAGTATTTTAGAACAAGCTTATTTAGTTAGAACCAAATTAGATTTAACGAAAGAATACATTCGTATTTCTTTGTTAGATATTATGAATGATAGTACAAGTAAAAATAACCGCCTCTTAGAACCATTAGATGCAGTAGTAGTATATAACAAGGCCGACTATGTAGATTATTTTACGGTACAAACATTTGGTGCTTTGCGTAAAGCAGGCAAGCAAGAATATGTGGCAGGCTTAACCCTTGGAGACGCGTTGCAAAACGCTGGTGGCTTAACCTTAGAGGCCAGTAATTTACGCATAGAAATTACGCGCTTATCGATGTTCTCGCCAGGCTATAAAGTGGGCAAAGAAATTCGCACTACCGTGCAAAGCATACAATTAAAAGACAAACAAAATGTATTGACCGATGCCGATGCTAAGTTTGCTTTGCAACCTTACGATCAAATATTTGTGCGCAGCATACCTAATTATGAAATGCCACAAATTGTAGAAATTACCGGCGAAGTAAAATACCCAGGTAAATACACTTTATTAAAAAGAGACGAAAAAATTTCGAGCTTGGTAAAACGCGCAGGCGGTTTAACAAGATTTGCCTTTCCAGAAGCGGCTACATTTTACCGCCCTGGTTTAGCTGGTAATTATATTGTCATTAAATTAAAAAAAGCGGTAAAGTTTGGTTGGAACCGTAATAATTATTTATTAAAAGATGGGGATGTATTGAATGTACCATTTACACAAGATATTGTAAGTATTATAGGCAGCGGAGCTTTAAATTATACTGAAATTAATAAAGCGGCACAGGCAAACGCACCTTATTTATCGGGCCGCAGAGCAGGATATTATATCCGCAATTATGGTTCGGGCTTTTCGGATGATGCATGGCGACGCAAAACCTATGTGATACAACCTAATTCTAAAATTAATAGCACCCATCGCATTTTGTTCTACCCAATCTATCCAAAAGTAAGCAAGGGCTCTACCATTTACACGGTGGTAAAGCCTCAAAAAATAAAAGCCGATAAGAAAAAAGAAGGCGAACCCTTTGATAGCAATAAATTTGTAGAAAAATTAACAACTAAAATTACCGGCTTAGCTACCCTTTATATTTTATTGAAACAAGTAAAATAATGCAAACACCAGAAACACAAAACGACGAAATTTCTTTAAAGGAATTGATTCAAAAAGCAGGAGAGTGGTTTGCTTTTTTTAAATCGAAATGGAAAACAATTTTCTTAGCGGGCTTAATTGGCGGGCTATTAGGATTAGGTTATAGCTTTACCAAAAAAACTATTTATACCGCTAAGCTAAGTTTTGCTTTAGAAGAAAAAGGCGCTGGTGGTGGAAACTTATCTTCCTTAGCTGCACAATTTGGCTTAGGAGGTATCGGTGGTAGCGAGGGTGGTGTATTTTCGGGTGGTAATATGATCGAACTCTTAAAATCACGCTTTTTAATTGAGAAAACTTTATTGAGCACAGTGACTATTAATGGTAAATCTGATTTATTACTTAACCGTTATATTCGCTTCAACAAATTGGATAAAGCTTGGGCGAAGAAAAAAAACTTATCCGGTTTAAAGTTTACCAACGCGGATAGAACGCATTTCACTTTGCAACAAGATTCGGTTTTAGGCATCATTTCTAATGGACTTATTAAAAATAATATAGCCGTAGCACAACAAGATAAAAAACTGAGCATTGTTAATGTTGTTTTTGCCAGTACCGATGAAATTTTTGCGAAAGTATTTTCCGAAAAACTCATAGAAACCGTAACCGATTTTTACATCGAAACCAAAACAAAAAAATCTAGGGGTAATGTTTTGCTATTGCAAAACAGAGCAGACTCTGTACAACGCGAATTAAATGCCGCTATGTATGGCCGTGCGCAATTCGGTGATCAAAACATGGGCCTTATTCGCCAACAAGCAGCCGTACCTAAATTGAAGCAAGAAATGAAAGTGCAAATGCTAGGTACATTATATGGCGAATTGGTGAAGAATTTAGAATTTGCAAAACTCACGCTGATGCGCGAAGAACCCTTAGTCCAAATAATTGATCAACCTATTTTACCTTTACCTAAAGCACGCCTAGGTAAACTAAAAGCGATGATGACAGGTGGTTTTTTGTTTGGGTTTTTGAGCTTGCTAGGTTTGGGTGGGAAGAAAGTTTGGAAGGGTTTGATTAATTAGTGTGGTCCAGACGGCCGAGGTGTATTTGTTAATAAGTATTAATCGTTAAAGTACTGGTATACAGTGCTTTTTTCGAGTGCAAGTTTCCTCAAAATATTCAAAAATCAATCAAAATAAGGGTAATTGGTGCGCAGTTTGGTGCGCATTTACATATGTAGAATTTATGAATAAAAAAATATTAATTACTGGTGGAGCTGGTTTTATAGGATCCAATTTAACAGAATATTTTCTAGCCAAAAATTATGAAATAGTATGCTTAGATAATTTTTCTACAGGATACCGGCATAACGTAAATTCCTTCAACGAAAATCCGAATTATACTTTAATAGAAGGCGATATTAGAAACTTGATGGATTGCCAAAAAGCTTGCGAAGGTGTAGATTATGTGTTGCATCAAGCAGCACTGGGATCTGTTCCTCGATCTATTAACGACCCAATCACTTCCAATGAAGTTAATGTATCTGGATTTTTAAATATGCTTGTTGCTGCAAGGGATGTAAAAGTTAAACGCTTCATTTACGCAGCAAGTTCCTCAACTTACGGAGATTCGGCAAGTTTACCTAAGGTAGAAGATGTTATTGGAAAACCGCTATCACCTTATGCAATAACGAAATACGTAAACGAACTTTATGCTGATGT
>CANNIS010000065.1 GCA_947505035.1 Sphingobacteriales bacterium | reverse complement strand
TAAAAAACTTGCATTGTCGGCATAATAACTTGCAATACCTAAAACTAATCCAAGGTCCCATTTATTTTTATTGAACATATAGATTCCAAATCCTATGCCATTTGTAGTGATTTTTTGATTGATGTTTTCAATGCTATTATTACTACTCTGTATAGGATTACTTCCTAAGAAAGAATTATATCCCACATTAAATTCTAAGAAAAAAGAAGACTTTCTAAAAAAAATTGCCTGCGTACTGTTTAATGCAGCCCGAGCATAAATTCTCCTTAATTTATTTTCGGAATATTTTTCGCCACCAAAATCTAAGTAATTAGCTGTGCTGATATTTATTTTTTTATTCCCTTTTAATGCAATGTCCTTTATATAAACAACCCCATTGGTATCTGTTTGCTGCTGGATCCCGTTGATCAGCAAATCATAGTTAACCAGCTTTTGTACCGTTGTATCCGAAGCCTTCTTAAAACCATCCAAAAAATTTCTTTTGCGAATGGCTTTGATGATTAAGTATTTTCCTCTTTTTTTATGTTGTATGATTGATTTTATTTTAAAAACTTTACTGGCACAATAGTAATTTAAATCAAATGTAACATCCAAGGTGTCTGCTAAGGGTAGTTTATCTGCATTAACTGTATGCAGTATTAAGTTGGCATCTATTGTTAGGTGGAGCAATTGTGCCGTCAGGGTATCTATGCTAATGGCATATGGAATTGCCGCTAATGCTATTGGCGAATTTCCTTTTGTATAAACAAAGTTATTGTACTTTAAAACAAAGGCATCTAAGCTAAGGTCTTCTGCTAATTTGTTTTGTTGAAGTAGTAAGTTTGGTAAATGGGTAATAGAATCTTCAAAACAAGCCCTAAAGCCGTCGTTATCTTCAATGATATTGATGGAAGTAAAATAATCTAGAAAAAAAAGTGCCCTCATTTTTAAATTAACGTTCGATTGCGCAAACGAAAAATTCATGCTAATCACAGAAATCAGCAGGAGCAATAAAAGCTTTCGTTTTTGTTGATTCATCACTACCTATTTTCCGTTAAAATTAATTTCTGCCAATAATAAAACTGTTCGTTGTCTGCTACTTGAATAAAATAGAGGCCTGCGGGTTGATCGATTTTAAACTGGTATTCAACATCGTGAATTGCATCGAAATACTCAATCAATCGCATTTGATTGTCAAATATTTTTATTTTTGTAATTTCATTTCCATTACTTTTGATATTTACCAAGCCATTGGTTGGATTAGGATAAATTAAAAAACTAGCGCCTTCTGTATTACCTATTCCTGTTGCACTTGCTTTATTATAGTAACTTTTAGTTTCGCAATCACCTAAGCTTGATTTTAAATAATATTCATATAGCGTGGTATCAAAATTATGTGGCAACATTACATAGCGCAATTTGGCGTCTGGAATATCCGTTTCTATATTGGTTGATTTTGTTAAAAATCCCCATTGGTAAGCCACACCAAAAGTTGAATCACTACAAAACAATAAGTTGGAATTTTCTTTTCTTAAAATTTTTGATCTACTTGGCGCTTTACCAAATTTAATTCTTACGGGCAATTTCATTTCATTTAAACAGCCTGTTACTTTATTAATTTGCGTAAGGCGCAAAGTATCTACCCCATCTTTTAAACCCCAATTAACATACACCACCAATTCATTTGGATTCGTCATAATTTTTCCGCCCGTTGTACTCCAGAAATAGGTGTAGTTACTATTTGCATGCGCCATTCCGTAACGAACCTCTTGCTCATTGCGACAAACAGTGGTGGCGCCATATAAATTTGTCGTATCTGGAAGTGGTAAAACGGTCATTCTGATTACATTTGAAGTATCTCTACCACAACCAGATCCTGCAAAGTTAATGAGTCGATAATAGGTATCTTTTTGAACTTGCGCTGGAATATGTATAGGATTAGTTGCAGTAGGAATTGTAGACCAAACGCTGTTTAATCCAATTTGCCATTGATAAAAATAATTTCCATCACCGCCACTTGCTGGTGTCCGAATGGTTAAGCTATTTGGATTTAAATTATAACAAACATTTTGATCAGCATTGATAACTGCTCCTTTAAAAATTGGATGTACTTTAACTTTTAATATGCCGCTGGTAATTTCTCCGCAGCCATTTACAGAGGTAATTTTTACTCTATAAAATCGTGTCTGCAAAAGTTTTCCTGATTGGTAATTATCAAACAAGGCTCCATTTATATTTGTAAAATTAATGGAGTCTGAAGAAACTTGCCATTGATAAGTGTACACCGAACCGCCGCCACTTGGAGCTAAAGCAAATTGAATGCGTGCAGGCGTTGCATTATAACAAATGATCTGATTGTTATTTAATTGCCCAGAAGCTATTGGTTCGTAAACTGTAATTTTAATTGAATCTGAAGCGATAGCGCTACAACCGAAAGTGGATATGGCATTGATTCTATAATAAGTAGACTGAGTTAAATTTCCTGGCGCATATTTTAAAGTTGTTGCACCAGTTACATCAATCCAGTTTGCACCGCTAGTAGACCTTTGCCATTGATAAGTAAATTTATTATCGGCTCCGGTAGCATAAACTTGTAGGCGTAAAGTGTCTGGGATTGTATTATAACATATACTTTGCACTTGCGTAATGCGAGGCTTGGTATAAATACCAGATAATACTTTTATTTTAATAGCATTACTAATTTGTAAACCGCAACCTGCATTGCATTGATTGAATAAGCGCACGTAAGTTGTTTGGAATAAATTAGGCAATTTTAAGTTAGCACTATTTTGACCATTTATACTAAACCAGTTGATACTATCAGTCGAGCTTTGCCATTGATAAAAATAACCCCCACTTCCACCCGTTGGAATTGTCAATAATCGAATGGTATCTGGCGATGTATTGAAACAAATTATTTGACTTTTGTTAATGCTTGCGCCTGTAAATAAAGGATATACTTTTATTTTAATAATATTTGTATTAGCAGTGCCGCAACCTGTATTCGAAATTATATTTACGCGATAAAAAACAGTTTGTAATAAATTTAAAGGCTGAAAAGAAAATACATTTGGATTTATAATATTCGAAAAATTAATGGAATCGGAAGAAACTTGCCATTGATAGGTATATAAATTGCCAGCACCGGTGGGTAAAGTAAAAAACTGAATAGCGTTTGGAATCGTATTAAAACAAATGGATTGATTGCCGGTTATTGAACCTGGGCTGAAAGCACCATAAACAGTTACTTTTATCGAATCAGAAAAAAGTGTAGCACATCCATTAGTAGAAGTGGCTTTATACCTATAATAAGCAGAAGTGCTTAATATTCCTGGAGCCAATGTTAAATCTGTTTTACCAAGAATATCAGACCACACAGTTCCATTACTAGACATTTGCCATTGAAAAGAAAATACATTTCCTCCTCCTGTTGGAATGGATTGAACCCGAAGGGTATCGGCTGCTGTGTTAAAACATATATTTTGCGAAGCGGTAATAACCGGTTTGCTAACAAGCCCTAAAACCGTAACTTTTAATGCAGCACTGCTATCGTTTTTACAGCCTGTAATAGTCGTTGCTAATAAGCGAATAAAAGTAGATTGTATTAATTTATTTAATTTTAATTTAATTGTATTTTGCCCAATTATATTTTGCCAGTTAATACTGTCTATACTACTTTGCCATTGATAGGCATACGAACCCAAACCATTTGCAGGAAAATTAATTACGCGAATAGTATCTGGTGCTGTATTATAACAAATTAATTGATTACTATTTAATATTGCTTTTGGTAATACAGGATGAACAAATAATTTGACTAGCGCACTCGTATCTTTTTTTAAACCAGCACCTGCAGAATCTACGATACAACGAAATTTTCGATTATTATAACTAAAGGAAATATTATTAACAAACAAGGTGTCATTAACCGCAACTAAAAAAGTGTTGTTGATTAAATTGATCCAACCTGTAGCTGTTGAATCTTGCCAAGTGTAAAGTGAACTTGCAGGCTGAGTATTGACAACGCTAAAGAAGGTACTTGTATTTTGACAAATAGCGATACTTCCGGGAGCAACAACAACAGCAGATTGAGCCGTATTATCAAACCCAAAAAGAAGTAAAATAATAGTTAAAATTAAAAATGGTGCTTTGATACACTTCATATTAAATATAAAAGTACAAAATCTGTCGAAATATCATTGCTTTCCATTGAATGATTAGAACTTATAGGCTAAGGAGGTGGCAAAAAACCTATTATTTTTTATTGAACCTACATCTGATTGAAAGGTATTGGAAGAACTATACAGCCCCCTTAATTCCATTCTCAAAAGCAAGGTGGGCGTAATAAAATAATCAGTATTAAAAGATAAGCCGTTAACTACAAAAGCTGCATTGCTAGGCATTGCAACAATTATATTATTTTTATCTTGGTAATGCTCGAACCTTAATGCCGCCTTTAGTTTATCGTTAAAAGAAAACTGAGTAATAAAAATTGGACTATACCAAAAATAATATTCATTCGCTTGCTGGTATTTTTGTTGCATTCCAAAATCAAAACCTGCTAATATTCGCCATCTTTTATTCCATATCAATTGACTATAAAAATTATTAAATATTCTAAAATCTGAAGCAGCTCCTCGACTTTCACTTCCAGCATACAGACTCCAATTAAAGTTTATATTCGCATTTGGAATGTATTTGAATTGCGTGCCAAAAGACCTAATAGCCTTGAATTTTAGCGGATTTATTTTCTGCCATCCATTTAAAAAAAGCGTAGCGAATTCATATTTTTCATTGGGTTTATAAGTAAATTTAAATCCCGTTTCGTAGTATGGAGATTGCTCTGCTAATAACGACCGGGTTAAATTCCAATTATCAAAAGCAACACTACTTTCAAAACCAATATGAGAAGGAATAATACCTGCAGTTAGATAAATCGTTTTTTTATTATTAAGCGCAACATTGATATTTGCTTCTAAAATATGTTTAGCAAAATTTGATTCTTTTGCATAATTATCTTGAACATAAGTGCCAGCATGCAAGGCAAGATTCATGGCTATTTTTGGACTGCTTATATTAAACTTGAGGCTAGATTGATTGAAATGAAGTTGTTTGTTTCTGTTATAATTATAATAAAATGTCTGCCTTTCTCCTTTTTGAGTTTGATTAAAGTCTGTTACAAAAAAGGCCTCGGTATAACCTGAAACTGTCCATTTAAACTTGTGTATATCATTTGCTACTTGCGCATTTAATTTTGACGAAAACAAGCCAAAAACAAGTAATAAAGTCGCTTTTTTAACAAACATTATTGTATTTTTATTGTTCAAAGTATAGGAATTAAATCAAAAATAAGAAACAAAATAATAATACTAATATGAGTACTGAAAACAAATGTCCGTTTAACCATGGGGAAGTTAAAAATAGCGCAGGTGGTGGCACAAGTAACCGTGATTGGTGGCCTAACCTTCTTAACTTAAATGTGCTTCGCATGCACAGTCAATTATCTAATCCAATGGACAAAGATTTTGATTATGCAAAAGCATTTCAAGCTTTAGATTTCAAAACATTAAAAGCAGAGATCAACGAATTAATGGTTACCTCGCAAGATTGGTGGCCTGCAGATTATGGACATTATGGTCCGTTATTTATTCGTATGGCTTGGCATAGTGCAGGCACTTATCGTACTAGTGATGGTAGAGGTGGTGCGGGTGCAGGAACACAAAGATTTGCTCCATTAAATAGCTGGCCAGATAATGCCAATTTAGATAAAGCAAGATTATTACTTTGGCCAATCAAACAGAAATATGGTAAAAATATTTCTTGGGCAGATTTAATGATTTTAGCAGGTAACTGTGCATTAGAATCTATGGGCTTTGAAACCTTTGGTTTTGCTGGCGGTAGAGCAGATGTTTGGGAACCAGAAGAAGATATTTATTGGGGTTCGGAAGCAGAATGGTTAGCAGACAAAAGATACACTGGCGATCGTGATTTAGAAAATCCATTAGCCGCGGTACAAATGGGATTAATTTATGTTAACCCACAAGGACCAAACGGTGTACCTGATCCATTGGCTTCGGCAAGAGATATTCGCGAAACATTTGGAAGAATGGCCATGAACGATGAAGAAACTGTTGCATTAATTGCAGGTGGTCATACATTTGGTAAATCACATGGCGCTGCAGATCCTAGCAAATACGTTGGTCCGGAACCAGCAGGTGCAGACATTACAGAACAAGGTTTAGGTTGGAAAAATTCTTTTGAAAGTGGTAATGGTGAATACACAATTACCAGTGGTTTAGAAGGAGCTTGGACCAAAACTCCTACGCAATGGAGTAATAATTATTTTGAAAATCTTTTTGGTTACGATTGGGAATTAACAAAAAGCCCAGCAGGTGCACACCAGTGGAAGCCTAAAAACGACGGAGGTGCTGGCACCGTTCCAGATGCGCATAACAAATCAAAATCGCATGCGCCAATGATGTTGACGAGCGACATTGCTTTAAGAGTGGATCCTCTTTACGAACCAATCTCTAGACGCTTTTACGAAAATCCAGATCAATTTGCAGATGCATTTGCAAGAGCATGGTATAAATTAACGCACCGTGATATGGGCCCTCGTGCTTTACACTTAGGACCAGAAGTACCAACGGAAGAAATTATTTGGCAAGATCCAATTCCTGCAAACACAAAGCCACTAAGCGCTTCAGACATTAGCAATTTAAAAGCTAGCGTACTGGCATCCGGATTATCTATTTCCGAATTAGTAAGCACAGCATGGGCATCTGCAGCTACTTTCCGTGGATCCGATAAACGTGGCGGCGCAAATGGTGCACGCATTCGTTTAGCTCCACAAAAAGATTGGAAAGCAAATAATCCAACGCAATTAGCAAAAGTATTAACTGCATTAACAAATATTCAAATTGCATTTAATGCAAATGGAAAATATGTTTCGATGGCAGACTTAATTGTACTTGCAGGTAATGCAGCCATTGAAAAAGCGGCGCACAATGCTGGCCACAAAGTGAACGTTCCATTTATTGCAGGAAGAGGCGATGCAAGCCAAGCGCAAACAGATGTAGATTCATTTGCATTTTTAGAACCAAGAGCAGACGGTTTCAGAAACTACAAACAAAAAAACTTAATTGCATCAGCCGAAGAATTATTAGTTGACCGCGCGCAATTACTTACTTTAACTGCACCCGAAATGACTGCTTTAGTTGGTGGTTTACGTGTATTAAATACGAATTTTGATCATTCCAATCATGGTGTGTTTACTAAAAATTCGGATACGCTTTCAAACGATTTCTTTGTCAATTTATTAGACATGAATACTACTTGGAAAGCAAACTCAGCTACCGAAGATGCATTTGAAGGTCGCGACAGAAAAACTGGCGAATTAAAATGGACAGGGTCAAGAGTAGATTTGATTTTTGGTTCAAACTCAGAGCTGAGAGCTATTGCAGAGGTTTACGCATCGGCAGATGCAAAGTCGAAATTTGTAAATGACTTTGTTGCCGCTTGGTCTAAAGTGATGCACTTAGATCGATTCGATTTAAAATAATTATATCAACATTAAAAAAAAGCCTTTGCATATTGCAAAGGCTTTTTTTATTTCGTTTTTTTTCTGAATATTTTTTCTTTAAACGATAAGAACTTTTGCTTATCTATTACACCAAAATAAATTAATAAAAAAAATACAATCCATAAAATTCCTTTTATTAAAAAAAACAAAAAACCTGCTATGCCAATATTTTTGATTAGGTCCATTTTTATTAGAATTTAATTTGATAAAGAATTCAATTCTAATTCCTCTAATATTGCAATATTAAAATCAAAACCTTTATTCACTTCATCGGCCCATTCGTCTTTTTGAAGAACGCGAATCGTGCTTGCAGCCTCATTCATATTCTCAAATTCATACATATTACCAGTTGAAGGAACTACTTTTTTTATAATTTGACCACCAAACATTACCGCTAAATAATTTAAATAGATGTGTGGGAGTAAATCTTGGTAAGACAGGCTTTGTAAATAAGCTACATAAAGTTTTGTGCTGTTCAATACCACATTAGGTGCTTTTAACTCCAATTGTAGTTCCTGAATATCTAAACTAATCAGTTGCGTTCTGTTTAAAGATGGATGAGGCAAATCATTTGCTTCTATTGCCGTAAAAATTTCAAAATGTTGATTAATGTAATTTAGGTAATCCAATTTACTTAACTGTTTTTGCATCATTCTTTGATTGAATGGCATTTTTTCAGCGATTTTATGCTTTTCAGCGGTAGCTTCTCTTAAATTCATCGTTTTATATTTTTTACTAATTTAGAATTAGTTTAAATAAAAACAAAATAATTTATATAAATAAAATACCTAAGCATTCTTTGGATTATGAAAGTATTAATCGTAATTTTACGATTAATAACCAAGCTCATCAATGTCAAAAGAATATCATCCATCAGAAATAACGCTGGCAAAATTTGCAAAAGCTTTATCGCACCCTGCAAGAATTGCCATTCTTAATTTATTATTAAAGAAAAAATCTTGTGTTTGCGGTAGTATTGTAGAGGAACTTCCACTATCACAAAGTACGGTTTCGCAACATTTAAAAGAACTTAAAGCGGCTGGCTTAATTAAAGGGAATACTTCAGGGGTTTCTGTATGCTACTGCATTGATGAAAAAAATTGGAAAGCGGCTCAAATATTATTTCACAATCAATTCGATAAATTAAACTTCAACATTGAAAAATGCTGCTAAAAATATAAAATTATGCCTAACAAAAAACAACTTTCCTTCCTCGATCGCTATTTAACACTTTGGATTTTCATTGCCATGTTAATAGGTGTAGGCATCGGTTATTTTACGCCATTGGTAACAGAACAATTTAATACCTTATCGGTTGGTACCACCAATATACCATTGGCAATCGGTTTAATTTTAATGATGTATCCACCATTTGCCAAAGTGCGATACGATAAAATAGCAGAGGTGTTTAAAAACACAAAAGTACTAGGTATGTCTTTGTTTTTAAACTGGGTGGTAGGTCCAATTCTAATGTTTTTATTAGCAATCATATTTTTACACAATCAGCCAGAATACATGGTGGGCTTGATTTTGATAGGGTTAGCGAGATGCATTGCCATGGTAATTGT
>CANNIS010000064.1 GCA_947505035.1 Sphingobacteriales bacterium | reverse complement strand
GGAATAAATAATATAAAGCAAATAAATATGAGCACAAGATCTGAATTAATGATTAAAATTAGGCCAAAAGTCGAATTCGACAAAAGCCTTGACAGCTCAGCAGCAGAGCGATTTCAAAACGAAACACTCAGGCCAATTGCTAAGTTTCAAAACGAAATTATTATTTCTTATTTTCTAAAAGACTTAGGGAATATAGATTTGCCAAAAGGAAGCAGAGATAGAGCGACTTTAATCGAAGAAAGATTAAAAAAGAATTTGACGCTCAAAAATAATTTAGTCGGTATGATTGTAGCCCTCTTTACAGAAGAAGAGTTTGTCATTTATCAATCTGATATTTCTGGTATCAATAAAAGAATTATTCTTTTATTAGTACAAAGACTCCAAAGTCAATTATAAAAAAAGGCGGAACATTGTTCCGCCTTTTTTTATATCATTCTATAGGAATATTAAAAATCAAATTTAATACCCTGTGCCAATGGTAATTCGGTACCGTAATTAATGGTATTGGTTTGTCTGCGCATATAGACTTTCCAAGCATCAGAGCCCGACTCACGTCCACCGCCTGTTTCTTTTTCGCCACCAAATGCACCACCAATTTCTGCACCCGAGGTGCCAATATTTACGTTAGCAATACCACAGTCAGAACCTTCTTGCGATAAGAATTTTTCTGTTTCTAAAATATTAGTAGAGAAAATAGCAGAAGACAAACCTTGCGGCACATTGTTGTGCATGGCAATGGCTTCGTCGATTGTTTTATATTTCATGATATATAAAATTGGCGCAAAGGTTTCTTCTTGTACGATTTTAAATTCGTTTTTTGCTTCCGCAATACAAGGTTTAACATAACACCCCGATTCGTAATTTGCGCCGCTTAATACTTCCCCTCCAAAAATGACGTTTCCACCTTCTGATTTCACTGCTGCAATAGCATGAGTAAAACTTTCTACTGCAGCTTTGTCGATGAGTGGACCCACTAAGTTGCTTGCATCTAAAGGGTTTCCGATAGTTACTTGCGCGTAGGCTTTGAGTAATTTCGCTTTAAAGGCATCATATACATTTTCTTGAATAATTAATCTTCTAGTAGAAGTACAACGCTGACCTGCAGTTCCAACCGCTCCAAACAATACCGCTCTTAAAGCCATATCTTGATCGGCATGCTCTGTAATAATGATGGCATTGTTTCCACCTAATTCTAATAAGCTTCTTCCTAATCTTTCGCCAACAATTCGGCCTACTCTTTTTCCTAATTTAGTTGAGCCTGTTGCAGAAATTAAAGGCACTCTTTTGTCTTCTAAAAATTGATCACCAACATAAGCAGAACCAGCTGCAATTAAATTAATAACGCCTTCTGGTACATTGCAATTTGCTAAAACCTTAGCTACTATATTTTGTGTGGCAATGGCACATAGCATTACTTTTGAACTTGGTTTCCAAACCACAACATCTCCGCAAACCATTGCAAGCATTGCATTCCAAGCCCATACGGCAACTGGAAAATTGAATGCCGATATCACACCTACAATTCCAATGGGATGGTATTGATCGTACATTCTATGCAAAGGTCTTTCGCTGTGCATGGTAAATCCATGTAATTGACGCGATAAACCTACAGCGAAATCGCAGATGTCTATCATCTCTTGTACTTCGCCTAAACCTTCTTGGTAACTCTTACCCATTTCGTAAGAAACCAACATGCCTAAATCTTCTTTTTGTTCACGCAATGCATTTCCAATTTGACGCACTACCTCGCCTCTTAGTGGAGCTGGAATTTTTCTCCATTTCAAATAAGCAGCACTTGCTGTTTGCATTATTTTTTCATAATCATCGGCAGTGCCTTGATTGATCTTTGCAATTAATTTACCATCTACTGGCGAATAAGAATCGATGGCTGCGCCTGAAGTAATAAACCAAACCGCACCTGTTGATGCACCTTTGTTTTCAGCTTGTATGCCTAAATTTTGAATAACTTCTTGAATATTTTTCATAGGTGTTTAAATAGATATTTTTCGTAGTAGATTTAAAGGTTGCAAATTAGTCAAATTAATCATGAATCTAATTTGATCTTTAAAGTTTGGCTTATCTGTATTAATTAATGAGCCTTTTCCAAAAGTAGAAACATAAAAAGGCATATATACTTCTAGTAAATTATTGATGATTGGGAAATAAATACCAGCTGCATAATTGAATCTATTATCTGTATCAAAATAATTTGGCAAATAGGCTGCATCAGCAAAAATACCTATCGGTACTTTGATTGGTAAGGGTGCCTTGATATTTAAAGAAATGAGACTACTTGCATTAGCTAAACCAGTAAATGCTTTAAAGCCTCCTTCTTGTACATAAAAATATTGGCCATTATTTCTATCAGTATAAACCTGATCAAATAAATAATCATTATCTCCCGAAACCGAGAATAAACCTACCCCACTAAAATTGACAGCATCAGCCGTGCTGTAACCTCCAAATAATCGGATGTTTAGGCCTTTGCTAAGCGACTGATAAGGAATGGTAGCTGTAAAAGTTCCAGCGATTTTATGATAAGGAGTTGCTGCACTATTTGAAAACTCATAACGCAAATCTAAGGAATGCGGCAACTGAATAGCACTATTTTCTGCATTAAAATTCAAGACATGAAAATATTGTTTGTTATTGTTCACTGTTGAACTTGCATCGCCATAAGTGGTGGCAATATTAGTATGAATAAAACGATAACTTAATTTTTGGCGAAAATTACTTTGCATACTTGCTTGTTTAAATTCAAAATCTATATTGAAACTCGCCTTCGAAAACTTATCATCATGTTCAACTGAAAGTATATCATTTGAGCGGTCATTTGTATTAAAAGTAGCGAAATTAACCATATAGGTTATTTCTTTGGCAAAGCTAGGATAGCTATGATAAGCGGCTTTGGCTAATCCATTCCATTGATTATATTCGGAACTATACATTGGCGCTAATTCATATTCGAATTTTTTAAATGGAAAAATATGATTGTAAAATGCTATACCAGGCATCCATTTATCGTACGAATTATACCCTATAATTGGCATAAAAAATAATTGTGATTTTTTAGGATTAGTAATCGAACCTATAGCTTGTAACCTAAAAGGCTCCATTGCTTTGAAGGGTCCTTTAACACGCATCACATTATTATTTCTGTTGACTTCTGGAATTACATAATAGGGATCTATTTGAATCTTACTCACTTTTGCTTGATCAAAATATAAAATATTTGTTCCTACATAGGGTTCTGTTTTAAATGTTTCTAATACATTTCCGTTACGATCTAAAGCAGAAACAAAAGCCGGTGCTTCAAAGCCAGAGCAGTTTTGCACTTTAACAGCCAATTGATTGTTGATAGTTTGCACATCGATTAGTTTAAAATCAATTTGATCTGTTGAGTTAATTAAATGCTCAAAAAACCAATCTAATTTTTTACCACTCACTTCTTCTAATACTGCTTTTAAATCTTCTGGATAAGGATGTTTAAATTTCCATCTGTCAAAATAAACATGCATCGCCGAATCAAAAACTTTCAATCCTAAATATTCTTGTAAATAATAAAATACCAATCCAGTTTTAGTATACATTACTGCTCCATAATTAATCGGCGTAAAATCTGCTGATGGCGTTTCAATGGCTTGGTCTTTATGTAAAGTAGCAGCAATCATATAAGTTAAATAATTACCATAGCCTTGCGGAAAATCTTTTAAATCAAAAAAGCGATTTACGCCTGCTAAAGAAGAATCTCCAATCATTGCATTACTTGTGCTCAACATTTTTGTAACTCGGTTTTCATAAAAAGTATTCAAGCCTTCGTCCATCCATCCATGCTTTCTTTCGTTACTTCCTAATATTCCATAAAACCAATTGTGTCCCACTTCATGCACAATAACTGTTTCTAACATTTTTGCACTACTAACTCCGCCAATAACTGTTACCATTGGATATTCCATTCCACCACCTGCGCTTAAGGCGCCATCTATTGCGGTACAAGCATTGTAGGGATATTCGCCATTCCATAAAGAATAATTATATACCGCTTCGTTCACATAATCAACTCCCTTTTCCCAATATTTTTTATTTGCGGGTGTATACATTACCCAAGTATTTACTGCTCTTTGAGAAACAGGTAAACGCACACTACTTTTTTTAACTAAAAAATCTTTATCGGCAAACCAAGCAAAATCGTGTACGCTGTCTTGCACATAATGCAGCGTTTTAAAAGTTGATGAGGAGGCTGGCGTAATTGCTTTAGTTTTTCCAATAGGTGTGAAAATCATTTTACTGGAATCAAGTTTTGCATTTGCTAAACTATCTAAAAATAATTCTTCTGATTTTGTTTGCAAATTACCAGTAGCTGCTACCACATAATTACTAGGCAAAGTTATTTTTACATCAAAAGAACCAAACTCCGAATAAAATTCGCCTTGATCTAAATAGGAAATTGGATGCCAGCCTTTGTGGTCAAATACTGCTGGCTTTGGATACCATTGCGTAATTTGATAAGCTTGTTTTACATGACCTAATCTCGAAAATGAATTAGGTATTTTTACCCTAAAAGGAGTAGTGATTACCAAAGATTGACCTGGTAATAAAGGCGCGTTTAAAATAATTTTACAAATATCGGGGAACTCGTCATTGAATTCCACTTTTACTGCTTGTTGATTTACTTCGAATGCTAAACTATCAATATAGCCTCTATCCTTTGCTGCTGCTGTATGAAATTTAGTTTTTTTATTAAGTAATTGTTGTTTAGCAAATGCAGACTTGTCGTTTTTATAAGCGTTAGGCCATAAATGAAACCAAATATATTGGAGCGTTTCGGGCGAATTGTTTTGATAGACTACTTCCTCGTTACCATGTAACATGTGGCTGGAGTCGTCTAAGCGAACTTGGATGCGATATTGCACTTTTTGCTGCCAATAATTTTGGGCATAACTATTGCTTAAACCTAAGAATAGGAATACAAGTGCAAAAGCGGCCAAAGGCTTTATAAACAAGGATTTTTTCATATCTATTTATATATCAATTATTTAAATTAGTTGTTGAGATGTGTTGAAAAATTAGACCTTACAAAGTTGCTAAAAATTGCCAAATAATTAACAAGTTTATGACAGAATGTCAAGCAATTGTGACAATTATGTTGTTGAATTTTAAGAAGATTTAAGATGGACGAAGATTTTGACTACAACGATGCCGAAGATCTAAGATTTTCGGTCGAAAGATACGAAGAGATGATTCGTAATAAAGATCAATATTTTTTTGATGCCCAATCTTTCGAAGGTATCATCGATTATTTTATTGAAAAAAACGATCCGATAAAAGCATTACAAGTAATTGAATATGCTTTATCTCAACATGTTTATGCTGCCATTTTTATCATCAGAAAAGCACAATTATTTGCTGTTACCAATAGAATAAATGAGGCCTTAACGCTATTAGAAAAAGCAGAAACCTTAGAAAGTTCTAATCCAGAAATCTACCAATTGCGTGCGACTATTTTTGAAAAGAAAGAACAATTCGAAGCAGCAATTATTGAATACGAAAAAGCACTAAGCTTTGCGGAAGAAACCGATGATATTTATCTTCAACTTGCTTATGCCTATGAAAACCTAGGTAATTACGAGCAAGCCATTGTATACTTAAAGCAATGCTTAGAACAAAATATGGAAAACCAAGATGCACTTTATGAGTTAGCATTTTGTTTTGATGTACTCGATAAACCAGAAGAAAGTATTAATTTCTATTTACAGTTTATCAATAACGATCCCTATTCGTTTGCTGCTTGGTACAATCTAGGCAATGCCTACACCAAAGCCGAACTTTTCGAAAAGGCTTTAGACGCATACGATTATGCAATCATTATCAATGAATCTTTTGCATCGGCCTATTTTAATAAAGGAAATGCGTTGGCAAATTTAGAACGTTACGAGCAGGCCATTGAAGTGTACAAACGCACTTACGAAATTGAACAACCATCGGCCGAAACTTTTTGTAGCATTGGTGAATGTTATGAAAAGCTAGAACAAATGGACGATGCCAGGGCTTATTACAAAAAAGCCGTAAAGTTGGATCCGAATTTAGCAGATGCTTGGTTTGGCATTGGTGTGACACTTGATGCCGAAGATCGTTGTTATGAATCACTTCATTTTTATCATAAAGCCATCAGCATTGATCAATCAGTTCCTGATTACTTTTTCGCACTAGCCGACTCGCATTATAAATTAGGCAATTTTGAAAAAGCAGAAGAAGCCTACGAAAAAGTATTAGAATTAACCGCAAATGATATTGAAGTATGGCTCGATTTTTCTGCTTTGTATTATGAGCAAAATAAAATTCAAGAAGCCATCGATTGTGTGCAAGAGGGAATTAAATCAAACCCCGATGCAGCAGAATTATATTATAGAATGGTGGCTTACCAATTTAGTTCAGGCAAACAGCAAAACGCCATCAATTTCTTAGAAATTGGATTAGCCATAGACGCTAGTAAACACGAAATACTTTTTGAATACCTTCCCCAATTAAAAGAAAACAATATGATTTTGGCCATCATCCAAAAACATCTTTTAAACTAAATTATTTTAACTTATTATTTTAAATAATATGAACTACCATTTAAACCAAATACCCGAAAGAACTTTAAAGCCCAGAAGCAATGGCATGACCATGGTAATGGACAAAGGTTTAAGCCCAAGAGAAGTAGAAGATTTTATTGAAGTGGCAGGGCCTTTCGTGGACATTGTAAAATTAGGATGGGCAACTTCTTATGTGACGCCTGTATTAGAAAAAAAATTAGCTATTTATAAAGCTGCAGGTATACCCGTTTACTTTGGTGGTACTTTATTCGAGGCATTTATTATCAGAAACCAATACGATGATTACAAAAGATTATTAGATAAATTTCAATTAGGCCATGCCGAAGTTTCTGATGGTTCGATTATATTAGATCATCAAAAAAAATGTGAATATATTACGGATCTTGCAAAAATAGTTACCGTAGTTTCTGAAGTTGGTTCTAAAGATGCAGAAAATATTATGGCGCCTTACCAATGGATTGAATTAATGCTTGCAGAATTAGCGGCAGGTTCTTATTATGTAATTGCAGAAGCAAGAGAAAGCGGTAACATCGGAATTTATAGAGACTCTGGCGAAGTTAGACAAGGATTAGTACAAGAATTGCTAACCAAAATTCCATCAGAAAAAATATTATGGGAAGCCCCACAAAAGGCGCAACAAACTTGGTTTATTAAACTCTTAGGCGCCAATGTAAATTTGGGTAATATTCCTCCGAATGAATTAATCCCATTAGAAACTTTAAGATTAGGATTGAGAAGCGATACTTTTCACCACTTCTTAGCTAAATAAATAATAAGCATGAGTATAGTTGGAATTCCAAAAGGTATGCGCGATTTTTCTCCAGATGAAGTCGCTAAAAGAACCTATATTTTTGATACCATTCGAATGGCATTCAAGAAATATGGATTTCAAGCGATTGAAACACCAAGCATGGAAAATCTGCAAACGCTTACCGGAAAATATGGTGCAGAAGGTGATCAATTAATTTTTAAAGTTTTGAATTCTGGCGATTACTTAGCCAAAATAAGCGAGCAAAATTTAACAGAAAAAAATTCGAAAGCACTTACTGCAGAAATTGCAGAAAAAGCATTGAGATACGATTTAACTGTACCGTTTGCTAGGTATGTAGTGATGCATCAGAACGACATTACTTTTCCATTTAAACGCTATCAAATTCAACCTGTATGGAGAGCAGATAGGCCGCAACGAGGCAGATACAGAGAGTTCTACCAATGTGATGCAGATATTGTAGGTAGCGACGCCTTGATCAATGAGGTAGAATTAATTTTATTATACGACGAAGTGTTTAGCAAATTAGGCTTAACTGATTTCGACATTAAAATAAACAATAGAAAAATATTAGCCGGCATTGCAGAAATAATTGGCAAACCCAATTTAATAATTGACCTTACCGTTGCCATCGATAAAATAGATAAAATCGGTTTAGATGGCGTGGAAAAAGAATTAATCGAAAAAGGATTTAGCCCTAGCGATTTAGAAAAATTAAATCCGGTTTTAATGTTATCGGGTAATAACGAAGCAAAAATAAATTCTCTTAAAACTATTTTAAAAAATTCTGAAATTGGCTTAAAAGGAATTGCCGAACTAAACAATATATTCGAATTGCTTGCCAAATGTAAAATCAAAAACGCAAAGGTTGTATTTGATTTAACATTGGCAAGAGGATTAAATTATTATACCGGCGCCATTTTTGAAGTGAGCACCAACCAAGTGCAAATGGGCAGTATTGGTGGTGGTGGGCGTTATGACGATCTTACCGGACTGTTTGGATTAAAAGACTTGACCGGCGTGGGTATTTCTTTTGGAGCAGATAGAATATATGATGTTTTACACGAACTGAATTTATTTCCTGTTGCCATTAAATCTGATTTAACTGTTTTGATTACGCACTTTGATGAAGCAGCTTTTGCATTTGGTTTTGAAATTTTACAAGCATTAAGAGCGGCAAACATCGCTTCGGAAATATATCCAAATGTGGTAAAAATGCAAAAACAAATGAAATACGCTAATGACAGAGGCGCTGCAAATGTAATTGTTATTGGCGAAGAGGAAATTAAAACTGGTCTTGTGAGTTTAAAAAATATGGAATCTGGCTTACAAGAAAAATATACTGTGCTAGACTTAATTAAGAAATTAAGTTAATCTATAAAACATGCATACACATTTTATCAGCAAAGAACATTTAAGTATTGATTTGATAGCAGACATTCTGAAATCAAATGCAAAACTAGCACTTTCAGAGTCTGCAATTACTGCTATTGTTAAATGTAGGACTTACTTAGATAATAAAATGGCCAATAGTACGAAGCCTGTATATGGCATTAATACTGGCTTTGGATCCTTGTGTGATGTAAAAATAAATACAGAAGACTTATCGCAGCTACAAAAAAACTTGGTCATGTCTCATGCCTGCGGAACAGGAGAACAAGTGCCACAAGAAATTGTACGCTTAATGCTTTTACTCAAAATACAATCATTGGCCTATGGACATTCAGGTGTACAATTAAAAACAGTAGAAAGATTAATTGAATTTTATAACCTTGAAATATACCCCATTATTTATACTAAAGGATCTTTAGGAGCCTCTGGAGATTTAGC
>CANNIS010000063.1 GCA_947505035.1 Sphingobacteriales bacterium | reverse complement strand
TCTTTATTGTCGGAAAATATTTTTCATGCAGCAGATTATATTTTAATGCCGATGATTCCTACTACCCTTTCGGTTCGAAGTTACGATATGATTATTGAATTTTTCGAACAGAACAATTTAGATAAGCATAAAATTCTACCATTCTTTTCTATGTACGATGCTAGAAAAAAAATGCACATCGATATTGTTTCTGAGTTCGAAAATAAAAAGAGATTCTTTAAGGCTGCCATTCCATACTCAACAGATGTAGAGCGAATGGGTTTATACGAAGCGCCATTGGTTTCTTATTCTACTTATTCAAAAGCGGCACTCGCTTATCACCAATTGTGGTCCGAATTTTTAAGAAAAATGTAATTAAGATTTAGTGTAATTTTTGTTGGCTAAATAGACGCCAAGCAATATACCAACAAGGCCAATGAGTTGAATATAGCTAATGGGTTCTCCATCTATAAAGCCCCAAAACATTGCGACTATAGGAATTAGATAGGTTACCGATGCTGCGTAAACGGGGGTGGTAATTTGTACAAGTTTATTAAATAACACCAGCGATATGGCAGTACCAAAGAGCGCTAGCAACAAAACAAATCCTAATGCTTGGCCTGCACCAACTTCGTGCATTGTTTTATATATAAAATCGGTATGCGCAAATAAATAGTATCCATATGCCGGCCCAATAAATAAAAGTGCCGTAGCAGAAATAGCAATAGCTGGTAGTCCGTGCAAATAATTTTTAATAAGATTTACACTCCAAGCATAACAGAGTGTTGCTAAAAAAATATAAGAACCATATTGGTAATTTGTTTCAATGCTTCCATTTCCTTTAAAAACAATTAGTACAATTGCGCCAATCATTCCAATTACAATACCTGTAATTTTTGTAGAAGAAAAATGTTGTTTAAAAAATGCTACCCCAATAATTAAGGTAAACAGCGGCGTAAGGGAGTTGAGCACTCCTGCAGTAGAACTCGATAGCTTTGTTTGTGCGTTTGCAAATAGGATGGACGGTAGCCCATTTCCTAATAAACCCACGAGCGTAATTAGGAGTAAAAATTTTACTGGAACTTTATGAAAGTTCCGAATGGTTAAAGGCAACAGAAATAGAAAAGAAAAAAACATGCGCATGGTGGCCACTTGGGAAGCGCTGTAAACCTTTAAGGCATTCTTCATTAAAATAAATGAACTACCCCAAATCAATGCTAATGCAATGAGTAGTATAATTGGCAAGAATTGTTTGATTTTCGACATATATTTTTTCAGCCTGCAAATTAGAAATATATTTTCGTGTCTTAGAGATTTATTTCTATTTTTAAACAATGAGTAATTTTTTTGAAACACCAATTGAATTTTTGAAAGGAATTGGTCCAACTAAAGCCGATGTGCTTAAAAAAGAGTTGGGCATTTTTACTTTTCAAGACTTAATGTTTCATTACCCATTTCGTTATATAGATCGCACAAAGTACTATCAGATAAAAGAAGTTACCCCAGACCTGCCTTTTATTCAGTTTGTTGGTAAATTAATTAATAAGCAAGTAGTAGGAGAAAGACAAGGCAAAAGATTGGTGGTACAATTCGAAGATGCCACCGGAATGATCGAATGTGTTTGGTTTCAGAGTTTAAAATGGGCCGATAAAAGTTTAATAATTGGAACAAGTTATGTGGTGTTTGGCAAGCCAACTTACTTCGGCGCTAAAGCGAATATTGTTCACCCTGAAATAGAAACTATTGCTAACCACGATCAAACGGTTGCGACCGCATTACAGCCAGTATACAATACCACCGAAAAATTAAAGTCGTTTTATTTAGATAGTAAAGGGTTTTTAAAAATTCAGAAACACTTGTTGTCGGTAGCCTTAAAGGAAATAAAAGAAAATTTACCAGAAAGCATTTTATTAAAATACCAAATGCTGTCTAGAGCAGAGGCAATTGCAGAAATCCATTTCCCGACAGATGCAAAAAAATTACAGCGTGCAACCGCTAGGTTAAAATTCGAAGAACTTTTTTTAATTCAAATAAAGCTATTAAAAATTAATTCCAACAGAAAATTAAAGTCTCGTGGTTTTATATTAAATAAAGTTGGCGACCTATTCAATCAATTTTATAAAGAAAAAATACCATTTGAATTAACGGGTGCACAAAAAAGAGTTGTTAAGGAAATTAGGGCAGATACTGTTTCTGGAATGCAGATGAACAGGCTATTACAAGGAGATGTGGGCAGCGGGAAAACCATGGTTGCATTGTTAACTATGTTGTTGGCAATAGACAACGGATTTCAAACTTGCTTGATGGCGCCTACCGAAATTTTAGCCCAACAACATTTTCAATCACTTAAAGAACTGCTTTCCGATTTACCAGTGAACATTAAAATATTAACGGGTTCTGCTAAATCCAAAGCGCGCAAAGAAACATTAGCCGAATTAATTTCGGGCGAATGCAATATTGTGGTAGGCACGCATGCCTTAATTGAAGAGACCGTTCAGTTTAAAAATTTAGGCATGGTGGTAATTGATGAGCAACATCGATTTGGGGTAGAGCAAAGAGCAAAACTTTGGCGTAAAAATACCCAAGCACCGCATGTGCTAGTAATGACAGCAACTCCAATTCCAAGAACACTAGCCATGACACTTTACGGAGATTTAGACGTGTCTGTAATTGATGAATTACCTGCAGGAAGAGTGCCTATTGAAACAGTACATCAGAACGAATCACAAAGGCTTAGACTTAATGCGTTTATTGCCAAAGAAATTGAAAAGGGCAGACAAGTTTATGTAGTGTATCCTTTAATAAAAGAATCTGAAAAATTAGATTTGTTAAATTTAACGGAAGGCTACGAAAGTATGATACGGACATTTCCATTACCCAGGTATAAAGTGTCTGTGGTGCATGGCCAAATGAAACCGGCAGATAAAGATTTTGAAATGCAACGATTTGTAAAAGGAGAAACGCAAATTATGGTGGCCACAACGGTTATAGAAGTGGGCGTAAATGTTCCGAATGCTTCCATTATGGTCATTGAAAATGCAGAACGATTTGGCTTATCTCAACTGCATCAATTAAGAGGCAGAGTGGGCAGAGGATCCGAAAAATCTTATTGTATTTTAATGTCTGGTAATAAATTATCGAATGATGGAAAAACCAGGTTGCAAACCATGGTGAATACGAGTAATGGTTTTGAAATCTCTGAAATCGATTTACAATTACGCGGCCCCGGTGATTTACAGGGCACTCAACAAAGTGGCGTTTTAGACCTACACATTGCCGACCTTGCAAAGGACCAAAGAATTTTACAAGAGGCCAGGGTAGCAGCGCAAGAAATTTTAGCAACAGATTTAAACTTAACAAGCGCAGACAACGGCAGACTAAGAGCTTATCTTTCTTTACAAAAAGCAAATCAAATTAATTGGGAACAAATTTCTTAGGCTATGGTATTCAGTAGCACGCTATTTCTTTTTTTATTCTTACCGATATTTTTCGTTGTATACTATATTGTACCAACACGACTAAAAAATAAAGTTATCTTATTATTTAGTTTTTTATTTTATCAATGGGGAGCGCCTACCTTTGTATATTTATTATTGCTGATTACATTCATTGATTTTTTTATTGTTCAAAAAATGGATCAATCGATTGGAAAACAAAGGAAACAGCTGCTTATACTTTCTTTGCTTTTAAATATTGGCTTACTTTCTTATTTTAAATACGCTAATTTTTTTATTGAAAATACCAATGCCATTTTAACTGCAGCAGGAGTTGAAAATATAGCATGGACGCATGTCGTTTTACCAATTGGAATTTCCTTTTTTGCATTTGAAACGCTTACCTACGCTATAGATGTCTATCGTAAGGTGCATAAGCCATTAAAAAGTGTATTAGATTATTATACCTACATATTGTTGTTCCCTAAATTAATTGCAGGGCCAATTGTTCGCTTTCACGAAATAGCAGATCAGATTTCGGATCGGTCTACCCATGACACTTTCGAAAATAGAATGATTGGTTTTCAACGTTTTGTTATTGGACTCGCAAAAAAAATACTCATTGCCAATGTAATGGCGACAGTTGCAGATGCATCTTTTAACGCAAGCACAGCAAACATTGGTGCATATAATGCCTGGCTTGGTATTATCGCTTATTCCTTTCAAATTTATTTTGATTTTTCGGGGTATTCCGATATGGCAATTGGCTTAGGCAAAATGATGGGATTTCAATTCATCGATAATTTTAATAACCCATATAACTCAGCCAGCATTACCGAATTTTGGAGAAGATGGCATATGAGTTTAGGCAGATGGATGCGCGATTATTTATATATTCCTTTGGGTGGAAACAAAGGGTCAAAATTGCGCGTGTTTTTTAATTTATGGTTGGTGTTTTTAGTTTCTGGACTTTGGCATGGCGCGGCATGGAACTTTATTGCCTGGGGTGCATTTCATGGTATTTTTTTAATTGCAGATAAAATTTTCCTTTTAAAATTTTATGCACGCATTGGCAAGTTTCCGAGCGTAATCATCACTTACCTCATCACCTTATTTGGCTGGATTTTATTTAGAGCAGATTCTATAACGCATGCAATGATATATGTTAAAGAACTATTTCAATTTAGGCACAGTAATTCTTTGCATAATACAAACACCTATTATGTTTTCATTTTAATTTTTGCTTTTCTTTTTTCTTTCGGAGCTTTAAGCTCAAAAATAGAAAAGATTCAAGATCAAATTTACAATGGTAGTTTATTAAAGTCGCATGTTTATGCAACTAGCATAGTTATGTTTTTGTTATTTTCGCTTACGCTAGTTTTTGTGATTAGCGCTAATTTTAATCCGTTTATTTATTTCAGATTTTAAAATGGATAAACAAAACAATATAGCGTTTAAATTTTTTCTTATTGCAATACTAGTATTGTTGCTCATGCCCATGATCAACTATCAACTAAAATTTTTCAAAGAACTCAGTTTACATGGCTCCGAAACCCAAGTAGCCCAGCCAATACGGAGCTTCAAATCTTATTTTACAGGGCAATACCAAGATTCTTTCGCAAATTATTTTTCTGCCAACTTACCACTAAGGTCTTATGCTATTAAAACGCATAATCAGATTTTATACAGCGCATTTAAATATACCAATGCATCACAAGTTGTTATTGGCAAAGAAAGTTATTTGTATGAAACACCTTATTTAAATGCTTTTACTGGGCGTAATTATATTGGTGATTCCGCGATTAATAAAGGGGCATTAAAACTTCAAAAAATTCAATTAGCATTGGCGGAAATAAATAAAAAACTACTTGTAGTTTTTGCACCAGATAAAGCAAGTTATTTTCCAGAAGCTATGCCAAATGAATATCAGCAAAAAATAAATAAAAATAACCACGACGAATTTGTCAAGGCGTATCAAAAAAAGCAAATTAATTTTATAGATTTTGCAACTTATTTTAACAAACTAAAACAAACAAGTCTTTATCCTTTGTACGGAAAATACGGCATTCATTGGTCTCAATACGGCATGAGCATTGCCTTAGACTCTATGCTTCATAAAATGGAGATAGACGCCAATCAAAAATTTCCTAATAAAATAAAAGTACAAACAGCTGTAATGAATGGTTATCGTTTTACCGACAATGATGTGGAACTCGCCTTAAATTTATTTATCGATTTGCCAAAAGAAAATATGGCATACCGCAGTTTTCAATTTGAAAAAAATACTAACAAATATAAACCCAACATCCTTGTTGTGGCAGATAGCTATTGGTGGTTGGCTCATAATAATTATATTAGTAAAGAAATTTTCAATGAGTATCATTTTCTATATTACAACAAATCAATCTACGATTTTGATCAGGAACTTCCATTAACACCCAACGATGATTTAATTGCTGATTATTTAGATCGCGCCGATGTAATAGTTTTAATGGCTACGGAAGCAAATCATAACTGGTTCCCCTATGGTTTTGATGATCAATTATTGAATGTATTGAATAGACCTAAGCAAAACCAATTGTTTTCAGAAGAAGCCATTCAGCTTAAAATCAATGAAATTAAAGCAGACGCGAACTGGTTTGAAGCGGTTCGGGAAAAGGCAATAGCAAATCGGGTTAACCTAATCCAACAATTAAGAGCCGATGCTATTTGGGTTTTAGCGCATCCATAATCGCTAGCAAAAGGCTATTTCTGTATTTTTTAAAAAAATTAAAACACTTATGCCTTTAATAGGTTATGATATTGATAATTTACAACAATGAAATTAGTAGTATCGCGTCCTTGGATGCAAATTACTTTATTAGCAGCAAGTATTTATAATCTGATTTGGGGTTTTACCACTTTGTTTAATCCTCAGCAATTATTTAACAATTTGCATTTACAGCTACCCAATTACATCGTAATGTGGCAGGGAATTGCCATGTTCGAAATTTTATTTGGATTTGGTTATTTATTAGCAAGTAAACAACCCTTCAAACACTGGATCATCGTGCTATTAGGGCTTTTGTTAAAAACAGTCATTGCCATTGGTTTCGTTTATTTTTGGTGGCAGAACAAATTGCCAATCAGTTTATTTAGCCATGTTTTAGCCAATGATATTATATGGATATTTCCATTTACGCTCATTTTATATTACGCATTTGAAAATGCACAATGTAATCGCGAACTCAGTGCATATAGTATGCACGAAAGAAAATTAAAATCGCTCGATAGCATTATTACCAATCAGGGATTAAGTTTAGCTTCTTATTCTGATCAACAACCAACTATGCTTATTTTTTTACGTCATTTTGGGTGTACGTTTTGTAAAGAAGCTTTACGAGAAATTAAAAAAAATAGGGCAGCAATCGAATCCGAAGGAACCAAAATTATTTTGGTTCATTTGGTAGACGAATTGGAAGCAGCAGCAGCAACCCAAAAATATCATATAGCCGATCTTCCGCGCATCAGCGATCCCGACAAAAAATTGTATAAAGCATTTGGTTTGCAAACAGGTAGTTTTGTGCAATTGCTAGGTTTCAACGTAATCATTAGAGGCATAGTAGCTGGTTTAATAAAAGGCAATTTCCCCCAAAAACCAAATGCGGATCCCTTTCAAATGCCAGGGGTGTTTTTACTTTTTAAAGGAGCCGTATTGCAAACATTCAAACACACCACTTCTGCAGATCGCCCAGACTATATAGAACTGGCTAAAATTGAAACAAAAAATTAGCCCTTATATTCTATAATATTCCTATTTTTGTGCCTTAATTAAATTCTTTTATGAGCACAAATCGCGGTCCAATTTCACAATTTATTGAAACAAATTATTTGCATTTTAATGCAGCGGCTTTAGTTGATGCAGCAAAAGGCTACGAAAAGCATTTACTCGAAGGAGGTAAAATGATGATCACCTTAGCTGGGGCAATGAGTACTGCAGAATTGGGCATTTCTTTAGCGGAAATGATTCGCCAAGGTAAAGTGGACATTATATCTTGTACCGGCGCTAATTTAGAAGAAGACATCATGAATTTGGTTGCTCATAAAAGCTATAAACGCGTTCCTAATTATAGAGATTTAAGCCCGCAAGATGAATGGGATTTATTAGAAAAAGGATATAACAGGGTAACAGATACTTGTATTCCCGAAGAAGAAGCCTTCCGCAGAATTCAAAAGCATATAGTAAAACAGTGGAAAGATGCGGAAGCACAAGGAGAAAGATTTTTGCCACATGAATTTATGTATAAGCTCTTGCTATCCAAAGACATGGAGCAATACTACGAAATTGACCCTAAAAATTCTTGGATGTTAGCAGCTGCAGAACGCAATTTGCCGATTATTTGTCCAGGATGGGAAGACTCCACCATGGGTAATATTTTTGCATCCTATTGTATTAAAAATGAGTTGAGCCCTTCCACCATGAAATCTGGTATTGAATACATGATGTATTTAACAGATTGGTATAGAGCTAACTCAGCTGGAAAAGGTGTTGGGTTTTTTCAAATTGGTGGTGGTATTGCTGGAGATTTTCCAATTTGCGTAGTGCCTATGATGTACCAAGATTTGGAATGGCATGATGTACCTTTTTGGAGTTATTTCTGTCAAATATCTGATTCCACTACATCTTACGGCTCTTACTCTGGCGCAGTGCCAAACGAAAAAATTACTTGGGGCAAGTTAGATATCGACACACCAAAATTTATAGTGGAGTCTGATGCTACGATTGTTGCGCCTTTAATTTTTGCATGGATTTTAAAGCAGTAATTTCCGTTCTATTTAGAATCGTTCGAAATAATAGATAATGTCTTCGAATTGTCATAGAAATGAAATAATATCCTATTTTTGTGCGACCAAATTAAGGCTTTTTAGATTCAATTAAGCCGCATTTAATAGGTAAAAATTTAATAAACAATAGAACATTTTTCATAAGATATTAATTATCAATTTATATGGGTTTTAATTTCTCGTTAACAAAAAATCACTCATTAAAAGCATCCCTCACGCTATTTTTTGCAATCGCCTGTGTTAGTTTTTCAAACGCGCAAGATTTAAAAGCAGGAGAAAGTCTCTACAAAGCAAACTGTACTTCTTGTCACGCAATTGACAGAAAAGTGATTGGTCCTGCTTTAAAAGATGTAATCGAAGCGGAAGACGAAGCTTGGATGATAAAGTGGATTAAAAATTCGCAGTCGCTTGTGAAAGCTGGCGATCCTGCTGCGGTTAAAATTTTTAATGAATACAATCAGTCTATCATGAGTTCGTTTCCTCAATTTTCTGATGATGATGTAAAAAATATTATTGCTTTTGTTAAAACAGAGCGCGACAAGCCAAAGGCTGTAGCGGCAGATGCGGGTGGAGCTGGAACAGGAGCAAATGCTAGCGCTGTAAATGATTATACCATCATAGGTTTGGTTATATTAATTGCCGTTTTAATTTTGGTAGTTTATGTATTAAACAGAGTTATCAATTCTCTAGAGAAATTAATTCGAATCAATAATGGGGAAGTAGTTGATGCCGTTGTTAAAGCAATCAAAGAAAAGATATCTACTTTTAAATGGGTTTTATTAAACAAGAAAAAAGTATTTTATGCAGGCATGTTATTCCTATTTATATTTAGTGGATGGGCATGGGATCAAATGTATAACATCAATGTAAATACAGGTTACCAACCAGTTCAACCAATTGCATTTTCGCACGAATTACATGCTGGCATTAATCAAGTTAATTGTCAATATTGTCATTCAGGCGCATTT
>CANNIS010000062.1 GCA_947505035.1 Sphingobacteriales bacterium | reverse complement strand
TAATGGCAAGGGCTATTTTTTGCGTCATCATTATTAAAAATTAAAGCTTAAGCCTAGCATGGCTTGAAAGCCATAGCTGTTGTAATATAGGTAACGCGCTCTTTGGTAATTTAAAATATTATTGAACTGCGTAAACACCGAAATAATTTTAGAATATTTATAATCAATGGCTAAATTTAAATCTGTACCGCCTGCGATACTTTGAATACCGCCCAAACGGTAGTCGGTTGTTTTCATACTCGAAAACGATAGGAGGTCCATTTGTAATCTAAATTTATCTGCAATGGCATAAGTTGCGCCTGCATTGATTTCGTAGGTTGGTTTATGATACGCTTCGCGAATCGTATCGGTTTGGTAGGAGTGAATGCCTAACTTTCCAAACAACCTTAATTTACTATTGCTTTGGTGCGTGATTTCTGCCGATAAATGAAAAGAGCTCGCATTTTTTCCATCGTAAATGATGTTGTATTTGCGCATGTCGCTATTGTCTACTACAAAGTAGGCATCGTTTTCGGTTTGTTTTAAATTCGCATTTAATAAATAAGCTGTTTTGGTTCCAATGCTTCCTCTGGCACCTACATATAAATTCAATTTTTCATTGCTATTTTCAATTGCTACATTACCAATAAAAGGATTTTCGATCGAAAAATTATTTAAGGCATTTTTATGCATCATTCCGTTGATACCAGCATAAGCTATTAAAGATGCGGGTTTCCAGTCGTAACTGTATTTTACATTTGGATAAGCATGAAAAGAACTTTGATTACCCGATTCTATAAAAGAAATTAAACCAATGGTTAAGGTACCGTTGCCTTCTTTTAAACTAACGCTTGGGCTAAACTCTATTAAATTATTTTTGCTAGTAATCGCATTCGACTCCGATTGCGATGCATCTAAGCCTACTTTAAAATCATATACATCGTAGCTAAAATTTCCGCCTGTAATCATTCTGTTTTCTTTCACAGTATAGGCATCGTTTAAACTGTAGGCATTAAAAAATACATCGTATTTTAATTTAGCGGTATTTTGAATATTGCTTACCAAACTGGTTTGTAAACTAATCACCTCGTATTGTTGTCTGGTCGTATCTTTGTTGTAATCGAAGATACTATGATCGTAACCATAAAAATGATTTACCGCACGGTTATAATTTAAAGCCGCAGTAAGGGTGTTGCTGGTATTCATTTTTTTAACCCAAGTACTTAAATCGTTCGTGCTGTTTTGCATATTCGCTACATCGCTATTGCTTGCTGCACGGTGGTTATAAGCAAAACCAGTTTGCAAATCTTTAGAGCGTAAATTGTTCCAATATAAATCGACTAAACTACTAGCGTAATTGCCTCCTGCCATTCTTAAATAAACTGGATATATTTTAGTGATGCTTTCCGATTTCATTTTTTCGGCCGCAATAGGACTAGTTTTGGTTAAGCTGTCTAATCCAAAAATTAAAGTTTGATAAGTCAATGGTGCAATCTGTACCATGTCTGTCTTTATTTCTGGATTGGTATTGATTCTTAAAGCTTCGGCTAAAATGGGTTTGTAAGAACGCACCACATTTACTTGTTCGGATACATTTTTTTGAGCAAAAGCCGAATGGCCAAGCAAACTAATGGCAACCAAGCATATATTTTTATGGATGTTTTTCATATCTCTCTTGCGTTTTTATTTGGTAATTAAAAAACTGGCTAATTTACTTTTTGCTTCTTCTGCAATTTCATCTTTGCCGTCGTATTCGTCTATAATAGATTGAAGCGTAGACTTGGCTTGAAAATCGTTACCCAATTGGTGGTAAGTATCGGCTAATAAAATAAAGCCTTTGGCTACCCAATATTCGTAAGATGGTACTTGATTACTTAAATCAAAGCAAGCCTGCTGTGCTTCGAGGTATTGCCCTTTGTCGAATAAAATTTGTGCTAAATAATATTTTGCTTCGGCACCAACAGCGGTTTTAGTTTGCTTGGTAACCGTTTCAAATTCTGTGGTTGCTGCGCTATTATTTTTTTGCTTGTAATATAATTTCCCTAAATATAAATGCGCTAAATTAATATCATCCGATGCAGATTTTTCGTAAGCAATTATTTTTTGCGCATAAGCGGCAATGGCGGTGGTATCGTTTAAGTTCATATAAGCACGCATGGCAGAACCAATGGCCTCGGCATAGTTCTCTTTGTATTCGGCCACTTCTTCGAGCTTAGCAAATAGCGCAGCTGCCTTGGTGTATTCTTTATTTTTAAATTCAATACGGCCTGCGTATAACAATGCCCTTTCTAAATAATTACTTTTGTTGTTTTCAATAATATAATTGAAATCGCTCAAAGCCAAATCTTCTTTCGTTAATTTTATATAACATTCGGCTCTATTGGCATGCGCTTCGGTACTAAAAATACCCGCTTCAAATTTGCTCAAATAAGAATTGAATCCATTGATCGCATTTTCGTAATCGGCTTTTAAGTAGCGGGTGTTTGCACTTTGGTAAGAGATAGAATCTTGTGCATTGGCGCTTACCGAAGCAAAGGGTAAAGTTTTCAAATAACTTAAATAATCGTCGCCGGTACCTGCATCAACATAAATATTTTTGATGGCGAGTAAAGCTTCTTTCGCTTCTTCGCTGCCTGGATATTCCGCGATGATGGCTTTATAACTACTCAAAGCCAATTCATCTTTTTCTTCGTTATAATAAATTAAACCTAAACTTAAGCGTGCTTTGGCTACATACCTCGAGTTTGGATACAATTGAATTAAATTATTAAAGTATAAAGTCGCATCGCTATTGTTATTCATACTGAAATAGCTATTCGCAATTTCAAAAGTAGCATCGTCGGCGTAAGCAGATTTTGTATAATTATTTAATACTTGTTTCAGTGTTACAATTTTATCGTTTTGTTTGCCTTGTAAGCCTAAAATAATTCCTTTCTGAAATAAAGCATAATCGGTTCCACCAATATGATCGTTGGCAATCTTGTTGTAAGAAAATAAAGCTTTGTCATAATCTTTAATTACAAAATAGCCATCGGCTAATCTAAGCGTGGCATCATTTATTTTTTTATTATCAATTACACTAGCTCTATCTATTCCTTTTAAAAACTTATCGAAATAAAATAAGGCCGATTTATATTCTTCTTTTTTGAAATAAGTATAACCCAATTGGTAGCTCACTAAATTGGCTAAGTCTGGAGCAGCTGCAGCAGATTGGTTGTATAGCGAAAAGAATTTCAAGGCATTGTCGTAATCGGCTAATTGATAATAGCAATCGGCTTTCCAATAATTCGCATTAGCCGAAATAGCTTTATCACCATTTAATAAATTTGCTTTATTGAGTAATGCAATGGCTTCTTTTAGCTCGTTATTATTGATGAGTTCGATGCCTCTGTAATAGTTTACTTTTTGTAAAGCTAAATTAGATGCCGTCGATTTTTCTTCAAGCCCTTCTAAAATTACAATGGCTTCTTTGTAGTTTTTAGTAGAAAGCAAAGCTTCACCTAATAAAGAAGCGGCCTCATTTACATGGGCCGATTTTTTATATTTCTTTAAAAACGCTTGAAAAGTTTCAATGGCAGTTTGGTTGAATTGCAATTCATAAGACAATTTACCATAGTTAAAGTTGGCTTCTTCTTTTACATTGTTTTCGAAAGGCAACCTGCCCGATTTCCAAAAGGCATTACGCGCCGATTGCTTATCGTTGATGCCGATATAGCTATGGCCCATTAAATACAGCGCATACTGGCTGTAAATATTTTTTCGCTCTGCAATTTGTTCAGTTGTTTTAATGCTTTCTGCAAATTTACCCGATTGAAAATAAGCATTGGCTAATTCGTAACTTTCTTGGTCGTTGAGCGCTTGTTTTTTTCGCGCAAGCTCGTAATAGTTAATAGCCAATTCAAATTTCTTAGCCATGTTTGCGCTCGAAGCGGCAAGTACTAAAATTTCTCTTTCGTTTTGTAATTTGGGTGTATTTAAAATTCCAGCGGTATAACTTAATAATTCTTCATAGCTTTTTAAATCGTAATTGATTTTAATAATGGTATAAGGAATTACTTCGGCGTAAGTTTTAGAATCTTTGAGCTTGCTCAAACTTGCAAGCGCCTCTTTGTATTTTTTAATTTCATAATAGGCTAGACCTTCGTAATAAGTAGCAGGGTAGGCGTATTTAGAGGTATTGCTTTTTACGCGTTTTAAATTAACAATGGCTTTATCGAATTTTTTTTCTTGAAACAAAGCATAACCATTTCTAAAATGATACTCTAAACGTTGGTTAGCAGAAAAAGTACTCGGGTCGGTTTTATTATACCAATCTATGGCATCTGGGTAATTTGCCTGGCGATAATAAAAATTTCCTAATTCGAAAGAAGCGAGTTTGGCATTTGGATTTTCGGGATAATGCGTTACAAAATGCAATAATAAATTAACGGCATTGTCATTGTATAATTCGAGCCCGCATACTGCAGCATAAAATTCTGCATTGATTCTTAACAACGAAATGTCTTTGCTGTCTTTCTCGTCTTTTTGTTGATCGATGGCTTTTTCAACTTCTTCGAAAAGTTTATGAGCGGCAACAAATTTTCTGTTATCGTATAAATTGAGGGCTTCTTTATAAATTTTATCGGGGTCGATATTTTTGGCGCTTTGTTGCGCAAAGTTATTTTGAACTAAAAGTAAGCTGAGGGCTGCTGCAATAACTGTTCTTCTCATCATAAATACTTGTCAAATGGATAATAACAAATCTATTATTTTCGAAAGCAAAACCTTCAAAATTAGGCAAGGAGATTTCCACATTTCTTAATCAAAAAACGCTTAAAAAGGCAAATTAGTGTAGTTTCGATGGCTTATTGCAGCCAAGTACCGTATTGGTAAATAATTTTGATTTTGCTTGAACGCGAGATCAGACCTGGGTTTAAGCCCATTTTACCTTCTGGAATAGCGCTATGCAATTGCGCATAGTAATCAATCCATGCCGGAAAAAATGCCTTGCTGCCGGGTTGTTTATAAGTCATGGGGGCTAACTTAAATAAGGTCTTAGCATTAGCATGATTGAGGTAAATCGCGTATATCAGCTCCGAACAATAAAGCGAATCGTTGTTAGGTAAAAAACGATCATCGTATGGAATGCCAATACTTGCAATGGCCAACGCGCAGGCTTTAGCAATACTTTTATGGAATTTCTTTTTGAGTCTTCCTGCTATTACAAGTGGTTTGCCAGTTGTATCAAAGCTTCTAACTAAAAATATATTTAGGCTCGTGAATTGCACCTTACTGCCAATGGCTTCGATCACTCCTAATTGATTTTGGTAATTAACCACAATTCCCACATGCGAAAAATCTTTGCCTTGGTAGCCTTTTGTAACCGCATTAATGGCATTGCATAATGGGCCACATTGTAGGTCTTGAAAAACGATATCGCCGGCTTGAAATTCTTGCGCTTGCAATTCTTGCGCTTGAAATTCTTGCGCTTGCAGCGTACAAATACTGCTGCAAAAAAATAAAAATGCAATAAAGGTTTTACGCAACATTATTTCTTTTTGATTTGCGTACGATAAGTTTCTTCATCGAAACCTAAAATAATTTTGTTACCATTTTCTATAATAGGGCGTTTAATTACCGATGTTTTCTCGATCATTAAAGCAATGGCCTTTTTCTCTGAGGTAATACTGGCTTGCGTTTCGGCGTCGAGCATGCGCCAAGTAGTTCCTTTTTTATTTACCAATGCTTCCCAACCCACCAGCTCAATCCATTTTTTTAATTGCGCGGCAGTTACGCCTAGTTTTTTAAAATCATGAAATTCAATTGCTATTTTATGTTGCTTTAACCAATCGATAGATTTTTTAACCGTATTGCAATTTGGGATGCCGTAAACTTTCATATAATTCAAATTAAACTTAAAATTACAAAAGGATTTTCAATTATTTCTTAAAAACCTTATCGGCTATGCCTTTGTTGATTTGGATGTTTGTTAAACGGATGTCTATGCTGCCGGTTTTGGATTGGTTTGCGGAGAGGGTGCTGGCACTTTTGGTTTTATTTACATCTGCGGCTAAGGCTTTTGGAATCTTAAACTTCTTTACATCTACCGTAAACAATAAGTGATTGGGTAAGCCATAAGCCTTTCCTGCGGCATCGTATTGGTAATTAATAAGCAAATTTCCATTGCTCTTGGTGGTTAACTGCGATTTTAACACAATGGCATTTTTAGTATCCACCCAAAATTTTCCAATAATTAAATCGTTGTTATCGTTGTTTGGGATAAGGTGAATAATTTGTGTAGCTGTTTGATCGATGGTTTCGTTGCCGGCTAAAACAGCTAAATAACTGTTGCTATCTTTTAAAATTAAAGCTAAATCTGAAAAACCTTGTTTGGGTAAAATGGCAATTCCTTTTGCCATTATTTTAAATTGATTGGGCTGTTTGAAATATATTTTTGCTTTGACGGGTAAAATTTTGATCAATGGAATATTCGATTGAATGTTTACTTCTGCCGAATAATCTTTGAGCTTCATTAATTTTTCGTAAACCTTTTGTAAGCTTTTATTTGCAGTAGGTGTAGCCTTTGCAAAGTTTAAAAAAGCAGCTAAAAACAAAAATAATAAAGTATATTTTTTAAAATTTAAACTCATGATAAAATATCTTTTTTATTAAAATGATAAATGGCGATACTTAGAAAAATACCGATGTGTGCAAATAAAATAATAACTGATTCTTTGATGGCTTGAATAGGTAAGGGGTTGTCAAAAAAACTACGCCATGCAGCCATGTGTGTGGTAAATAAAAATGGCCTAATATTATCGAATACCGGAACATCGAGTGTGCCAATAATGGTAAATAAAATAATTACAGACATGGTGCTTACAATTGGCCCAATAGAATTATCAGAAAAACAAGACAGCATAATAGACAGCGTTGCAACGGTAGCGAGTGCTAAAAATGCAATCATAAAGCCGCCAATAAATCGCCAAGCAATATCATTTGCCGGAATAATTACCAGGCCATCGCTATTCAAGACCATTAAGTCGCCATCGCCAAACAGCCACCTGCCCACTATTACAGCCATAAAGCCCATCCACAATAAAATAAAAAAAGTATAAAGTAAACCTGCTGTATATTTTGATAACAACACTTTGGTTCTTGAAATGGGTTTGCTCAGTAACATTCTAATGGTTCCCATTGCGGCTTCTCCCGAAATTAAATCGCCGGTTACTAAAGCCACTAACAATGGAATTTGTACAATCAGCATTTGTAAAATGATGAAGGCCATTAAATTTCCATTCATAATTTTTCCTTCAAAATTGAGGGTTTGTTCGAAAGAAGCAGTGATGAAAGAAATATAAGCTGGGCCATCTATTTTCATGGCAAATAATATAATGCCCACTAAAACCGTAATGGCTGCAATGCTAATATAACTGCGGGGTTTAGCGGCAATCTTGATAAATTCGTTATAGGTATTTTTCAGAAACATTAGGCCTTGGTTAGTTTTAAAAAATAGTCTTCTAATTTTCTTTTTGTTTCCACACCATATACAAGTACGTCTGCTTTTTGAAGTGTTGTAATACATTCAGGAATTTCATTTTTACTAATCGTAATTTCGAAATGATGTGGGTCTATTATTTGTATATTTTTATAAGCAGTTAAATTATTTACAGCGGCTTTGCTGTCTGTTACTTCAAACAAAACGAGTAATTCTTCTTGGTTCAGAAGTGCTTGCACACTGCCTTCTACAACAGTTATCCCTTTATTTATAATCACCATTTTATTGGCAATTAATTCAATTTCTGAAAGTATATGTGAAGACAATACAATGGTTTTTTGAAATTCATTTTTAAGGTTTAAAATTAAATTTCGAATGTCGATGATGCCTTGAGGATCAAGACCTGTAGTGGGCTCGTCTAAAATAATTAAATCGGGGTTGTGCAATAAAGTTTGTGCAATGCCCAATCTTTGTTTCATGCCATGCGAAAAGCCGCTTACCTTATCTTTTTCTCTGCCTTCTAATCCTACAAAAGAAAGCATTTTATGAAGATTTTTTTTGCTGACATCTGCTCCGGCCATTCTTCCAAAAATAGCTAAGTTGGTTTCGGCCGATAAGTATTTATAAAAGTCGGGCTTTTCTACAATGCAACCAATTTTGCTGAGCGCTTCTTTGCGATGGGTTTTAATATCGTGACCAAATAAACTGATGCTGCCTGCCGAAGCATTAATGAGCGATAACATACAACGAATAGTGGTACTTTTACCCGCGCCATTAGGCCCCAAAATGCCATACACATCGCCTTTGTTTACGGTTATGTTCACATCTTTTACCGCTTGAAAACTGCCATAGTTTTTGGCTAAATGTGAAATGCTGATAATTGATTGTTCCATTTGATTTATTCCTCTTCGAGGAACAGCAAAAGTAGGGAATAGTTTTTTATTAAAAAGCTTTGCTAAAGCAGAATTAAAATTTATCAATAGCGCCCAAGCCAAACAGTGCAAAATCATACTTTACAGGGTCGATAGGGTCGAAGCTGCGTAAAATTAGATCTATCTCTTGCACCGCTTTTGCATCATTCTGTGTTCTGTGTAATAAACCCAATTTTCTGGCAATATTTCCAGTGTGCACATCCAATGGTAAACTCAATTGAGCTGGTTTAATGGAGTTGTTCCAAATGCCGAAATCTACGCCTCTGTTATCTTTTCTAACAAACCACCTTAGCATCATGTTTATTCGTTTTGCCGAACTGCCCTTATCTGGATCACTCACATGTTTTTCGGTGCGTGCTAAATGATCGACACTAAAAAACAAACGCTTAAACTCTGCTATAGCAGGCTGCATAGAATCATTGGTAGCAGCGCTTGCAAATATTTTTTCCATCCCGCCCAAATTTTTATATATGTTTCTAATACATTTTATAAAAACACGAAGGTCATCACTATTAAAAGTGCGATGAACAAATTGTAATTTATTTAATTCTTTATTAGTAGCATTCATTACAAAATCGAATGGACTTTCGCCCATATCATCCATTAATTTATTGGCGTTTTGAATAATGCTTTTTCGGTTGCCCCAAGCAATGGTTGCCGCTAAGAAGCCCGCAATCTCTATGTCTTGTTTTAAAGTAAATCTGTGTGGAATGGAAATAGGATCGAGTTCAATAAAATTAATTCTATTGAATTCATCGACTTTTTCGTCTAAAAAAGATTTTATGTTATTTATATCAGCGGCATCAAGCATGGTATTCAAAGGTAAAAGAATTAGTATAATGAAATTCGCTTTGGAATCTTTGCAGGAAATGCGGCAATAAATTTTAACGCTAAACTACCGCAAAATATCCTGTTGATTTACCTTGTCCCTCTTTAGTGATAATTCCTTTAGATACTAAATCCCCTAAAGACTTTTTAAC
>CANNIS010000061.1 GCA_947505035.1 Sphingobacteriales bacterium | reverse complement strand
TCCTGCAACTAGCACATCTGCACCAGCTTTAATCAATGCCAATGCATTCTGATGTCCTACACCACCGTCTATTTCTATAAGTACTTCGGTATTTAATTGTTTAGCTAAAATTCTGAGTTTAGTAATTTTTTGATAGGTGTTTTCAATAAACTTTTGACCTCCAAAGCCAGGATTTACACTCATAATACATACTAAATCTATTTGAGGTAAGATATCTTCTAATACAGAAACCGGGGTATGCGGATTGATTGCTACTCCGGCTTTCATTCCTAATTCGTGAATGGCTGCAATGGTTCTATGTAAATGCGTACAAGCTTCGAAATGAACCGTTAATATAGCAGCTCCGGCATCTTTAAATTGTTGTAAATACCTATCGGGATCAACAATCATTAAATGCACATCTAAGGGTTTTTTTGCATGATGTTTAATAGCCGTAATAACTGGAAATCCAAAAGAAATATTAGGTACAAATACCCCATCCATTACATCAACATGAAACCAATCTGCCTCCGATTGATTAATCATTTCGATATCGGATTGTAAGTTTGCAAAATCTGCCGATAAAATAGAAGGTGCGATGAGGTGTTTCATTTTGAGATGTTTTCTTAGGTAAAAGTAAGAAAAAAACTTTGCGAAATTTGCTATATTAGCTATCTAAATCAACTAATTTTATATCATTATGAAGAAATTTGCTCTATTATTAAGTTTTGCATTCATAGGAATACAAGCTTCTGCGCAAGAAGTTTATCAATCTAAGGCCATGAATGTTCGTTTTTTTTCTTCTACCCCAATGGAAGACATTGAGGCAAAAACAGCCAATGCCACCTCTATTATTACCACGGCTAAAAACGATATCTTATTTATGATGCAAGTTAAATCTTTTACTTTTAAAAGCTCTTTAATGCAAGAGCATTTTAATGAGAATTATATCGAAAGTGATAAATTTCCTGATGCTAAATTTATAGGAAAAATAAACGAAAGCGTTGATTGGAAAAAAGATGGCACCTATAATGTAACAGTAACGGGTAAACTAAATATGCATGGAGTAGACAAAGACAGAACAATACCTGGAACCATCAGTATTAAAGCTGGTGTGATATCTGTAGCTAGTCAATTTGATGTCTCATGTAAAGACCACAACATTCAAATACCAAGTGTGGTTACTGAAAAAATTGCTGAATTTGTAAATGTAAAAGTAAGCGGTAGTTACAACTTATATGTAAGACCCGAAAAGAAATAAAAAAAGTAAAAAAAAATCCCCGTTAAAATTTAACGGGGATTTTTTTTGATTGAAAAATTATTCAGATTTTGGATCTTCTGTTTTTTCTGGTTTAGGCAATAATACTTTTCTAGAAAGTTTCATTTTACCTGTTTTCTTATCGATGTCAATTAACTTAACTTTAACTATTTGACCTTCGGTAAGCACACCATCCATTGTTTCGTAGCGTTTCCAATCGATCTCAGAAATATGCAATAAACCGTCTTTACCTGGCATAATTTCAACAAATGCACCAAATGGCATAATTGATTTTACTTTACCTTCGTAAATTTCACCAACTTCGGCAGTTGCGGTAATTCCTTTAATTTTATTGTAAACTGCATCAATAGCATCTTTGTTATCGGCGTAAATTTGCACGATACCCATGTTGTCTTTTTCTTCGATGCTAATGGTTGCACCACTTTCGCGTTGCATTTCTTGAATGATTTTTCCTCCAGGTCCGATAATGGCACCAATAAACTCTTTCGCAATTCTCATTTGCACAATACGAGGTGCATGTGATTTATAATCTTCGCGAGGGCTTTCTAAGGTTTTCATCATTTCGCCTAAGATATGCGCACGGCCTTCTTTTGCTTGATTCAAAGCTTCGGCTAACATATCGTATGAAAGACCATCAATTTTTAAATCCATTTGACAAGCCGTGATACCTTTAGTAGTACCCGTTACTTTAAAGTCCATATCTCCTAAATGATCTTCATCACCTAAGATGTCTGAAAGAATCGCATATTTTTTAGTGATAGGATCTGAAATTAATCCCATGGCGATACCAGAAACTGGTGCTTTAATTTGCACACCTGCATCCATCAAAGCTAATGTACCCGCACAAACGGTAGCCATTGACGAAGAACCATTAGATTCTAAAATATCAGAAACAATACGAATTACATATGGATTGATATCGTCACCTGGTAATACTTTCTTTAATGAACGCATCGCTAAATTACCATGTCCAACTTCTCTTCTACCCGGACCACGATTTGGACGAACTTCACCAGTAGAAAAACCTGGGAAATTATAATGCAACATAAATTTGTTATATCCAAAGAACATCGCACCATCAATCATTTGTTCGTCGGTTTTTGCCCCTAAGGTTACCGATGTTAATGATTGTGTTTCGCCTCTTGTAAATACTGCCGAACCATGTGCTGATGGTAAATAACCAACTTCAGACCAGATTGGACGAATTTGTTTGTTTGTTCTACCATCTAAACGAATTGCATCATTTAAGATCATCGCACGAATCGCTTCTTTTTCGATATCGTGGTAGTATTTTTTCAATAAATAAACATAACTCGAATCGCTCATTTGCTCTGCAACGGTCGCTTCAAACTCTTTACGAATTGCTTTGAAAGCAACCGAACGCTCGTCTTTACCTAAAGCAGATTTAGCAACTGCATAAATTCTATCGTAAGCAAAAGCTTTAATTTGACTTTCTAAAGCTGGGTTTGCTTCTGGTTCGTGCTTGTAAGTTCTTTTTGTTTTTGCACCTACTTTAGCTAATAAATCTAATTGCGCTTGCACTTGTAATTTAATAGCTGCGTGAGCAAAACGAATAGCTTCCGCCATTTCATCTTCCGACACTTCATTCATTTCACCTTCCACCATACAAATATCTTGCGCATTACCTGCTACAATTAATTCGATATCTGCATTGGCTAATTCAGAAATTAATGGATTGACAATTAATTTACCGTCAATTCTTGCCACTCTCACTTCTGAGATTGGACCATTAAAAGGAATATCACTAATGGTTAAGGCTGCTGATGCCGCTAAAGCCGCTAATGCATCTGGCATGATATTTTTATCCGCAGAAATTAAAGAAACCATTACTTGCGTATCGGCGTGGTAATCTTCTGGGAACATAGGTCTAAGGGCACGGTCAATTAATCTACTGATTAAAATTTCGTAATCTGACAATCTTGATTCTCTTTTTAGAAAGCCTCCAGGGATTCTACCTGTTGAAGCATATTTTTCTTGGTAATCTACTGATAAAGGCAAGAAATCTGAACCTTCTTTTGCATCTTGTGAAGAAACAACCGTAGCTAGGAGCATCGTATCTCCCATTTTTACAACAACAGATCCATCGGCTTGTTTAGCTAATTTTCCTGTTTCGATGGAAATCTTTTTTCCATCTCCCATTTCAAACTCATGGGTAATTCCAATTTTCGACATATATATATTATTTTTAAACGGAGCAAAGGTACATAATAAAATGATAATACCACTCAATGATAGAGGCAATTAGAAACGAAAAAAGCCGTTCTGGAAAAATCCAGAGACGGCTCTTAAAACATAAAACATGAAAAATTATTTTCTTAATTCTAATTTCTTCACAATGGCACGGTAACGAGTAATGTCTTTCTTCATTAAGTAGTTTAATAAAGCCCTGCGTTTACCTACTAATTTAGTAAGTGATAATTGTGTAGAAAAGTCCTTACGATTTTTCTTCAAATGACCAGTCAAATGACTGATTCTGTGTGTAAATAAGGCAATTTGCCCCTCTGCTGATCCTGTATCAGCTTCACTCTTTCCGAATGACCCGAAGATTTCTTTCTTCTTTTCAGTACTTAAATACATTTCTTGAATTATATTTTAGCGGTTAAACAATTGATTTAATTAGACAACAAAAATACAGGAAAATTTGGAATTTGACAAGCCGGCTCGAGAGATAATTTCAAAAAAAAACGATAAAGTTTATTTATCAATCATTTAAGGCGATTTTTTAGTTAAAATATTTTTTTTGTAGCCAAAATATTACGCTTAAGCTGGTCATCTGATTCGCTATATTATATAAAGCTATACTTAATATATATTATTATAATAACCTTATTATTAACATTATATAAATTTAATATTAATTTTTACCTTAAGTTTTGCTTGAAATGAAATATTAAGTATTTATTTGTTGATAATTAGCAAAATATTGCTCATCTATGTAAAAAATTAAGCCATGAAATATAGCAAATTCGAAACAGAACTACAGGTTAGGCCAGACGATATAGACATGAATCAACATGTACATAATAGTCGCTACTTTGACTATGTTTTGGCAGCTAGGTACGAGCAAATGGAGCATAACTACCGTTTCCCCATGCAGCAGTTCCTTTCGCTTGGTTTTGGATGGGTAATTACTAAAGCTCTTGTAAACTATAAAAGGCCCTTAGGCTTAGGCGATCATTTTATTGTAAAAACAGGAATTACCGATTTAGCGACTAAAGGATGTACGGTTGGATTCGAAATAACCAACAAAAAAACGGGTAAATTATGCTGTGATGGCGAGTTTGAATATACGATGGTGAATGTAAATACCGGAAGATCCGAAATAATTCCAGATTGGATCATCGAGCATTATACTATTTAAGGGCTTCTGTCACCAATAAACCATAAAAAGTTGTCATATCCATGCCAGTTGCGCGTACTTGTTGTGGAATAATGCTATTTTCAGACTGCCCTGGCACGGTATTAATCTCTAATACATAAATCAGCCCAGTTTCGTTGATGATATAATCAATTCGAACCACGCCTGCACAATTAAGCCTTTCATAAATGGCAGCAGCCATTTCTTGCACTTTGGCTATTTCGGCATCCGACATTCTTCCAGGGGTAATTTCTTCGCTTAAACCAGTGGTGTATTTTGCTTCAAAATCAAAAAACTCTTTAGAGGAGATCACCTCCGTAGCCGGAAGCACCCATATTTTCCCGTCTATTCGCACAACCCCTATCGTAAATTCTCGACCACTAATAAACTCTTCGATGATTAATTGATCGTCTTCTTGAAAAGCTTTTTGTAAAGCAGGTGCCAATTCATTCGGCGTATTCACGCGACTCATGCCAATGCTGCTTCCTCCAAAATTTGGCTTTACAAATAAGGGCAATGTTAAACTTGATAAAATGGTTTCCTCGCTTGCTGTACGATTAGCAAAAACCTGCATCGATTTTGCAACTGATACATTTGATAAATCAGCAATTACACTTTTTGTATAAGCCTTATTCATTGTTATAGCAGAAGTAATTGCATCACAAGTAGTATAAGGCAAACCAATCATATCTAAATAGCCTTGTAATTTACCGTCTTCGCCAGGGCTCCCATGAATACAAATAAAGGCCACATCAAATTGAAGCCTTTGTCCATTAATCGAAACTGTAAAATCGTTTTTATCGACCGCAAACTCTTGTTTTTGCTCATTGATATAAACCCACTTTTCTTTATTAATGAATATTTGATAAACCTCGTATATATTCCTATCTAAGCTATTAGCAACCATTGCGGCACTCTTCATAGACACAACAGATTCGCCGGTATAACCTCCTGCTAACAATGCTATTTTTTTCTTCATATTGGTTTTTCTATGCGCGGTTATCGATCAACAATTCGAATTATAAATCAAATTTGTAAAAAAATGCTGATTTAATATAATAAGTAGGTAAAATGATTTTCTAATTCTTGAATTTTAGCTTAAGTTTGAACATCAAATGAAAATTATACAATACCTTCAGACTAAAGCTTTTCGAAAGCAAATGCTCCTCATTATGGTAGCTTTAGTTATCACACTATTTGCGGCATATAAATGGGTAGCATTTTATACAAAACATGGTCAAAGTGTACCTGTTCCGGTATTAAAAGGCCTTGCGCTTTCGGAAGCCACCGATTTATTAGATGAACAAAACTTTAAATACAGCATCGATTCTATCTATACCAGTTTAGCTCCTGCCGGAACGGTCTACGAACAAGAGCCTGAACCAGGTGCAGCGGTAAAAGAAAACAGAACAATTTATTTAACGGTTGTTTCTAATACCCCGCCCATTGTAAAATTACCAGACTTAATTGATGTTTCTCTGAGAGAAGCCACTTCCATTTTAGAAAGCTATGGCATAAAAATTGGACAATTAATTTACAAGCCCGATTTAGCTCAAAATGCAGTTTTAGGACTTGTTTACAATGGCAAAACCGTACAAAAAGGATTTGCCATTCAAAAAGGCGCCACACTAGACCTATTAGTTGGCGACGGATATGGTAATGTAAAAGTTGATATTCCTAATTTAACAGGCCTAAATTTTGAAGAAGCCCAATTTGTACTCAACGCTTCAAAATTAAGATTAGGGACTATTATATTTGAAGGTAATAGTACCGATACCTTTAATACTAAAATATATAAGCAAAGTCCAGCGTTTAGTTCCGATACGGCTATCAACAAAATTGGACAAGGTAGCGCCATCGATATTTATGTTAAAGAAGATTAATCGCCGCTTTTAAATTTTAAAATTCAACATGTTTCAAAAACTTTTATTCGCTATCGTACTTTTTCCTACTTGCTTATTTGCGCAAGAGGTGCTAACACCACTCCCTTACAATCCCATTTTAAAAGCGCAATACCAAACACTACAGCAAAAAAGTAAAGCAAAAACAGATACACTCAACCTCCCATTTTTCGATGATTTTTCTTATGATAAAATTTATCCAAGTACAAAATATTGGACAGATAGTTTTGTCTTTATAAATAATTCATTTAGCCAAGATGCGATTTCTAAAGGCGTTGCAACCTTTGATGGTTTTAATAAAGATGGGCAACCTTATACTACTTTAAGCGGAAGTTATGGTATTTGCGATACGCTCAGTTCGCAAGCCATTAATTTAAATTACACTGCAGCCGACTCTATTTATTTAAGATTTTATATTCAACCCCAAGGCAATGGAAGAAATCCTGCGGTAAAAGACTCTTTACTTTTAGAGTTTAAAAACGGAATCACTGAAAAATGGGAACAAGTAAAACGCTTTGCAGGCAGCACTTATAAGCCATTTCAATTAATTTCTATTCCTATAACGGCAAGCAAATATTTATTTAAAGGTTTTCAGTTTAGATTTAAAAATAAAGGCTCCCAATTTGGAGGAGACGACCATTGGAACCTTGATTATGTAAAAATAACAATCAATAGTTCGGTTAATGATACCATACAAAATGATGTTTCCATTACTGGAAATGCCACTTCGCTGCTCAAACCCTATTCTGCTGTGCCTTTTAATCAATATAACGAATCAATGTTAGCAGAAAATCATTTTGTTTCGATTAGAAATAACTTCATCAACACAAAAAGTGCCAGCTTTACTTATACTGCTCGCCTAAAAAACACCAATCAAAAAATAGATTCTGCAACCCGAGGCTTTGATTTATTAGGCGAACATACTACCGACAGTATCAGTTCAAATAAAATTATTATTCCTGCACAAAACTACCCATTTGTTTTAAAAACCAAATATACCTGCAGCACTGGCGGCGATTTTATCAAACAAAATGACACTTTGGTGCACGAACAAATCTTTAGCGATTACTTTGCCTACGACGATGGTACAGCGGAGAATGGCTATGGGATTACGCCTTCTTCGGATGGTCGATTTGCCATGCATTTTAATGCGCCGGTAGCAGATACTTTAAATGCAATTGCTTTCTTTTTTACGCAAAAAGAAATAGACAATCATCAAAATTTATTTACCCTTACAGTTTGGAAAAGCTTAGTGCCCGAAGTCATTCTTTATCAAAAAACATCATTGAATACCAAACAAGAAATTGGTATTAATGATTTTGTAAATTATGAATTAGATTCTACCCTTATTGTTTCGGGCGAATTTTATGTTGGATGGATTCAAAGCAGTATTTACTTGATGAATGTGGGCCTAGATAGAAATTATGTAAATAACGATCAAATGTTTTATAAGGTAACCTCGGTAGGCTGGCAACAGAGTGCTATCAAGGGATCTGTTATGATAAGACCGGTATTTTCGGATGCCATCAAAGGCACTGGAATTGGACAACAAACCCCTAATCAAACTGCTTTTCGCTTATTTCCAAATCCAGGAAATGGCGATATACAAATAGCAGATTTAGGCATGCATAACCTAGCAGATTACCAAGTTTCGGTAACAAATTTAATGGGAAGTAGTATCGCTTTTGAGCAAAGCAATAATGGCATTCAACTATTATCTGCACCAAATGGTATTTATTTTATTCGCTTGCAAGCTAAGAACGCTAGCCAATGCATCAGTTTAAAATACTATAAAAATGAATAAGCTAATTACATTGCTATTGGCATTGCTTGTATTCATGCTGGAAATAAATTGTAGTTCCAATAGTAATACCAATCAAAATACCAGTGTATATTTAAACCATGCAGATTCTGTAAAATATGTAGGTATGAATACTTGCAAAGGCTGTCATAGCAATATTCACGAGACATTTATCCATACAGGAATGGGCCAAAGTTTTGGTATGGCTAACGAACAAAAAACAGCAGCAAAATTTAATGCACATGCCATTGTATACGATAAATTCCTTGACTTTTATTACCAGCCCATTTTAAAAAATAAGGAAATATTTATTCTTGAATTTAGATTAGCCGGAAAAGATACCGTACATAAAAGACTCGAAAAAGTAAACTATATAATTGGTTCGGGCATGCATACCAATTCGCATTTGTCTCAAACAAACGGCTATATTTTTCAAATGCCTCTCACCTTTTATACTCAAAAAGGACAATGGGATTTACCGCCTGGTTTTGAAAACAAACACAATTCGCGCTTCAGTAGAACCATCGAATTAGAATGTATGAGCTGTCATAATGCTTATCCAAATATGATGCCCGGTTCTAAAAATAAGTTTGTTTCTATACCACAAGGCATTGATTGCGAACGATGCCATGGGCCAGGCAGCATCCATGTAAGGGAAAAACAATTAGGTCATTTAGTCGACACGGCTACCATGATTGATTATACCATTGTCAACCCTAAAAAATTACCTTACGATTTACAAGTAGATGTTTGTCAGCGTTGCCATTTACAAGGCGATGCAGTATTAGCAGAAGGTAAATCTTTTTTCGATTTTAAACCCGGACAAAAACTCTCAGACTATATCAATGTTTTTTTACCACGATACAAAGGTGACCAGCAAAGTTTTATCATGGCATCGCATGCCGATCGATTAAAACAAAGTAAGTGTTTTGTAGAAAGCACCCGATTAAAAATCAATACTGATACTAAGCAATACAGCAATAGCAAATTGAGTAATAACAATGTGAGTTCGTTGACTTGTATCAGTTGTCACAATCCACATGTCAGCATTAAAAATAC
>CANNIS010000060.1 GCA_947505035.1 Sphingobacteriales bacterium | reverse complement strand
TTTAACAAAACTGCAATAATCATTCCTACCGCAGAGGCATTCCAAATCCAATAACTACAAGCTAAATTAAAAATAGCAAAGCCTAAATAGCAATAGTAAAATAAAGCATTACTAGATTTTTTTTTCGTTTCAATTATTACCTGCTGAAAACAGGCATCTACTAAATAAAACGCGGGCACAAAAGCAATAAATATAAATGCATTGAACCCAATAGGTGGCCATGCCAAAAATAATAGTATGGCAAATAAGAAGCTGTATTTTATTTTCATTTTATTTTCCGGCTATACAGATCACAAATTCTCCTTTTGCAATATGAGTAGTATAATATTCGATTACCTCTAAAACAGTACCTCTGGTTGTTTCTTCGTATATTTTCGTTAATTCTCTAGAGACACTGATGATTCGATCTTCTCCAAAATAAGTTTTAAAATCGGCTAAGGTTTTCATTAATCGATGAGGAGATTCATAAATTATAAAGGTGCAATTGAGTGTTGCTAATTCTTTGAATTTTGTTTGTCTTCCTTTTTTTACCGGCAAAAATCCTTCAAAACAAAATCGATCGCATGGTAAACCCGAGTTCACTAAAGCAGGCACAAAAGCAGTTGCACCTGGCAATGTTTCTACTTTTAAATTTTCTTTAATGCATTCGCGTACCAATAAAAATCCAGGATCAGAAATGGCAGGTGTACCTGCATCACTTACCAATGCAATTTGTTTGCCTTCTTTTAAAAATTTGATAATTTCTGCCAATGCATGGTGTTCATTATGCTGATGGTGGGCAAATAATTTTTTATCAATATTTAAATGCCTCAATAATTGGCCTGCAGTACGGGTGTCTTCGGCTAAAATATAGTCCGATTCGCTCAATACGCGAATGGCTCTTAATGTAATATCTTCTAAGTTGCCAATGGGTGTTGGCACTAAGGTTAACTTTCCTTCCATGCTTGTTGCTTGTATCAATATTTCTATCTTTGTATAAAAGATAAATAATATGTTGCAAGTTAATTATATCCGCGAAAATAGGGAAGAAGTAATTGCAGGTTTAACGAAGAAAAATTTCAAGCAGTTAGCCTTAATTGATCAAATTATTCAGTTTGATGAACAAAGAAGAGCTTTGCAAGTAAGTTCGGATACGCTAGCTGCAGAAGCCAATGCCATTGCCAAACAAATCGGAGAGTTAATGAAATCAGGGCAGAAAGATGCCGCTGAAGACTTGAAACAACGTTCTGTAGCAATTAAAGAACAAACAAAATCGCAATTAGAAACACTTGCCAGCATAGAAACTGGTTTATATGATGCTTTGGTGCAATTACCAAATTTACCACATGCTTCTGTCCCTGCAGGTATTACGCCCGAAGAAAACGAAGTGGTTTATACCTGGGGCGATATTCCAGTGTTACCCGAAAATGCAAAACCACATTGGGAATTAGCAGCCGATTACGATATCATCGATTTTGAATTAGGCGTAAAAATTACAGGAGCTGGATTTCCTGTATACAAAGGAAAAGGCGCAAGATTACAAAGAGCACTCATCAATTTCTTTTTAGATGAAGCAGCAGCAGCTGGTTACAAAGAAATGCAACCGCCTATTGTCGTGAATGCGGCGTCTGGATTTGCAACAGGACAATTGCCAGATAAAGAAGGGCAGATGTATTATGTTGGCATAGACGATTTGTATTTAATTCCTACAGCCGAAGTACCTTTGACAAATTTATACCGTGATGTAATTTTAAAAGAAGAAGAATTGCCTGTCATGAATACCGCATATACACCGTGTTTCAGAAGAGAAGCAGGATCGTATGGTGCGCATGTGCGTGGCTTAAATCGTTTACATCAATTTGATAAAATCGAAATTGTACAAATTGCCAATCCTGCAAATTCTTACCAGATTTTAGAAGAAATGGTAAAACATGTACAAGGTATTTTAGAAAAATTAGAATTGCCTTATCGCATTTTAAGATTATGCGGCGGCGATATGAGTTTCGCTTCAGCTTTAACATACGATTTCGAAACTTATTCTACTGCACAAGGCAGATGGCTTGAAGTAAGCTCTACCTCTAACTTTGAGACCTTTCAATCAAACCGATTGAAATGTAGATTCAAGGCAAAAGATGGAAAAAATCAATTAGTGCATACCTTAAATGGTAGCGCATTGGCATTGCCTAGAATTGTAGCTACCTTATTAGAAAACAACCAAACGCCAGACGGAATTAAAATGCCAAAAGCATTAATTCCTTATTTAGGTTTCGATAAAATTTAAATTAATTAAGCGTCTTTTCGAAAGAAATCATCTTCTTTCAAAAAGGTAGTTTGGAAAATTAATATGCAAATAACGCCAACGCTAATGGCTGCATCTGCAAAGTTAAATACCGGTCTAAAGAAAATAAATTCTTCGTTTGCAAATAATGGAAACCAATTTGGATAATGGCCTCGGAGTATAGGAAAATAAAACATGTCCACTACTCTTCCGTGTAACCAGTTTTCGTAGCCATATATTTTTCCGTAAAAAACAGAATCGATAATATTGCCGAGCGCACCTGCAAATACAAGGCATACACAAGTAATCAATCCAAAGTGATATTTTCTTTTAATAATTTGGTGTAAGATATAGGCAATACCAAAAACAGCAATTACCCTAAATAAACTGAGTGCTAATTTTCCATAGCTACCGCCTAATTCAAATCCAAATGCCATGCCGTTGTTTTCGGTGAAATGGATGATAAACCAATTGCCAAAAACAGGAATTTCTTCTCCAATAAATAAAGTGGTTTTCACCCAATATTTGATCAATTGATCAATCATTAAAACTGAAAAAATAATCAGGATCGCTTTATGGTAATGGGTCAGTTTCATTTTTTTGATTTAAAAAATGCCTGTCTGAGACAGACAGGCATTGAATTAATAAGGTATCGTTGTAAATTAATTTTGCTTCAACTTTGCTTCCATACTTAAAGTAGTATGCGGAACGGCTCTTAATCTTTCTTTTGGAATAATTTTGCCTGTTTCTCTACAAATACCGTAAGTTTTATTTTTAATACGGATTAAAGCTGCTTCTAATTGATCGATAAATTTTCTTTGACGAACCGCCAATTGATTTACGTGTTCTTTTTCTAAAGTTGCAGAACCATCTTCTAATACTTTAAAAGTACCAGCAGTGTCGTCTGTTCCGTTGTTATTTGGATTACTCAAAGTTTCGGTAAGTAATTGTAATTCTTCTCTTGCCGAAGTTAATTTCTTAGTAATAATTTCTTTGAATTCGATGAGTTCAGAATCCGAATAACGACTTTTTTCGTTTGGATCTTGAATACGAGGAATCACAATATTAACCGGTTCAGGTTTTTTAATTTCTACTGGTTTTTTTGCAATTGGCTTTACAATTACTGGTTTTGCTACTACTACAGGTGCCACTACTTTTTTAACAGCAGGTTTTCCAATTACTTTTTTCGCCGCTACTTTTGCAACAACCTTCGCTACTACTTTTTTCGCAACAACTTTCTTTGCCGCTACTTTAGCCACTACCTTTTTCGCTACTACTTTTTTCGCAACTACTTTCGCCACCACTTTTTTAGCGGGTGCTTTAGGAGCTACTTTTTTAGCTACTACTTTTGCAATTACTTTTTTAGCAGGCGCTTTAGGGGCAACTTTTTTCGCAACTACCTTAGCCACCACTTTTTTAGCGGGCGCTTTTTTCGCAATTACTTTTTTAGCTACTACTTTTTTTGCAGGTGCTTTAGCAACTTTCTTCGCAGATGCTTTCGCAACTACCTTTTTTGCCACTACCTTTTTCGCTACTTTTTTCTTCGCCGCTACTTTTGGAGCCACTTTTTTAGCTACTACTTTTTTAGCAGGTGCTTTTGTTGCTTTTTTGGAAGCTGCTTTCGCCACTACCTTTTTTGCTACAGTTTTCTTTGCAGGAGCTTTTGCCGCTGCTTTTTTCGCTGCCGGTTTAGCTTTTGCTGCCGGTTTAGCTATCTTTTTCGATGCTGATGTAGACTTCTTTTTCATTTATTTCTACTCTTTCTTTGTTTAATAAATCTCCTGCAACAAATAACATTTCGGTTGCTAGAATTTCGGCGCAAATATAATTTAAATTCTTATTTATCGCTTCTTTAATATAATCATTGTCTAAAATTCGTACGCTAATCTTGTCTGTAACCTCGAATCCTTTATCCTTTCGCAGATTTTGGATGCGATTTATTATTTCTCTGGCTAGTCCTTCGAGCCTTAAATCTTCCGAAATGCTCACATCTAGGGCTACGGTAATATTACCCATTACATTTACCAGCCAGCCAGGTATGTCTTCTGCTACAATTTCAACATCTGCTATTGCTATCGTATAAGGGCTGTTTGCCAGCTTAAATTCGCCATTTTTCTCAAATGCGATTATTTGATCTTGATCTAGGCTTGTTAGTGCAGCAGCTACCTCTTTCATGTCTTTGCCCACTTTAGCGCCTAATGCCTTAAAGTTTGGTTTTATCTTCTTCTGAATAAAGCCATGCGAATCGGTAAGGTACTCAATGTTTTTAATATTGGTTTCAGATAATATTAAATGTTTGACATCTTCAATTTTAGCCTCCATCTCTTTTCCTAAAGAAGGAATTAAAATTCTAGCCAATGGTTGACGCACATTAATGCTCACTTTTTTTCTTAATGATAACACCATCGACGAAATATTTTGTGCCAATAGCATGCTTTCGTTAAGTCTTTCATTTATTAAATCGAGGTTTGCTTCGCCTAATAAACTTAAGTGAATAGAAGCTGCTTTGAATTTAGAATTTGCGGCAAGTTCTTTTTCGCGTAAGCTGTCTGTTAAATTTTTGTATAACCATTCTGCAAAGAAAGGCGCCACTGGGCTCATCAATTGACTAATGGTGGTAAGACATTCAAACAATGTTTCGTAAGCTGCTTTTTTATCTGCAGTTAATTCCCCTTTCCAAAATCTTCTTCTCGATAAACGCACATACCAATTCGATAAGTGTTCGTCTACAAAATATTGTATTGCTCTAGCGGCACGGTGTGGTTCGTAGTTCTCGTAGCTTTCGGTTACTTCTACAATTAATTTTTGCAATGCAGAAATAATCCATTGGTCTAGCTCTGCGCGTTCCTTTACCGGTGTGCATTGGTCTTCCTTAATTTCGAATCCATCTATGTTCGCATATAGCGCAAAGAAATTATAGGTATTGTATAAAGTGCCAAAGAATTTTCTTTGTACTTCTGCTAAGCCCTCTAGGTCGAATTTTAAATTATCCCATGGTGCAGCATTGCTAATCATATACCAACGCGTTGCATCGGCGCCAAACTTATCGATGGTTTCAAATGGATCTATGCTGTTGCCTAAACGCTTCGACATTTTATTTCCATTTTTATCTAAAACCAATCCGTTCGAAATTACATTTTTATAAGAAACAGAATCGAACAACATGGTAGAGATGGCATGTAAAGTAAAAAACCAACCTCTTGTTTGATCTACGCCTTCTGCAATAAAATCGGCAGGATAAGCTGAGTTCCATTCTTTTTGAAAAGGATATTTGTCGCCAGCTGCTAATTTGCTTTGGTCTAATCCCCATTGTGCATAAGGCATTGCGCCTGAATCAAACCATACATCAATTAAGTCGGCTTCTCTAAACATTTTTTCTCCCGACGAAGAAACTAACACTACATCATCAACATAAGGGCGATGTAAATCTTTTAATTCAAAACCTACAGGCATAAAACCTGCTGCAATTGATTTAGCAATTTCGGCATTCATAGTCGCCATCGAATCAATACAGATTTCTTCACTGCCATCTGCTGTTCTCCAAATAGGCAGCGGTGTTCCCCAGTAGCGCGATCGCGATAAATTCCAGTCCACTAAATTTTCTAACCAATTACCAAATCTTCCAGTTCCGGTCGATTCGGGTTTCCAGTTAATGGTTTTATTTAATTCCACCATGCGCTCTTTAAACGCAGTAGATTTAATAAACCAAGAATCTAATGGATAATATAAAATTGGTTTGTCTGTTCTCCAGCAATGCGGATAACTGTGTTCGTACTTCTCAACTTTGAAAGCCTTGTTTTCGGTTTTCAGTTTAATCGAAATTCTTTCGTCGACCGATAAATATTTATCTCTATTTTGTTTAAGTCTTTCTGTTTCTTTTTCTTCGGCCGATAAATAATCTTCTTTTACAAACTCGTTTGCAAAGTCAGTTACTTCGGGTACAAAGCGACCGCGTTTATCTACTAAAGTTAAAGAGCCAATACCATTTAGTTTGGCCACTCTGAAGTCATCTGCTCCAAAGCTAGGTGCTATGTGTACTATACCAGTTCCATCTTCGGTGGTTACAAAATCTCCAATAATTACTTTAAAGGCGTCGCCATCGTTGGGCTGTGCATAAGGCAATAATTGTTCGTAACGAATACCTGCTAAATCTTTACCTGCTATGGTATCAATAATTTCAAAAGGAATTATTTTATCTCCTGCTTGGTAACTCGCAAAATCTGCTGCTACATTTTTATCAGAAAAATATTTGCCTGCTAAATCTTTCGCTACAATTACTTGTACCGGCGCAAAAGTATAAGGGTTAAATGTTTTAATGATTTGGTATTCGATATTTTTTCCAACCGCTAAGGCCGTATTAGATGGTAATGTCCATGGCGTAGTGGTCCAAGCTAAAAAATATACTTCGCCATATTTACTTAATAGGGTATCGGTATTTATCGCTTTAAATTGCGCAACAGCTGAAGTGTCTTTTACATTTTTATAAGTGCCCGGTTGATTTAATTCGTGCGAGCTCAAACCTGTTCCTGCAGCAGGAGAGAAAGGTTGAATGGTATAGCCTTTGTATAATAAATTTTTATCGTGTAACTGTTTTAGCAGCCACCATAAAGTTTCAATGTATTCATTTTTATAAGTAATGTATGGGTTTTCTAAATCTACCCAATAGCCCATTTTTTGTGTTAAGTCATTCCATACATCGGTATAACGCATCACTTCTTTTTTACAAGCTGCGTTATAATCGTCTACCGATATTTTTTTACCAATATCTTCTTTAGTAATGCCTAATGCTTTTTCAACGGCCAATTCAATTGGTAAACCGTGTGTATCCCATCCACCTTTTCTTTTTACTTGAAAACCTTTTAATGTTTTATAGCGACAGAAAATATCTTTGATAGACCTTGATAATACATGGTGAATGCCAGGCAAACCATTAGCTGAAGGCGGCCCTTCATAAAATGTATAGGGTTTGTCTGCAGGTCGAGACGAAATACTTTGTTCAAATATTTCATTCGCTTGCCAATAAGCTAAAATATCTTTTCCTATTTGAGCTAACTGAAGTTGTTTAAATTCTGGATACTTGCTCATGATTTTAAATCGCTTGCTGCTTTTTTATGAATGCTTTTTTCCAAACTCAATAATAAACTTGGAAGTAAAATTAAATTAGAAATAACGGCTACTAATAAAGTAATCGAAATCAAAATACCTAAGGAAACAGTTCCTCCAAAATTAGAGGCTGCAAAAATACCAAATCCAAAAAATAAAATAATGGCAGTGTAGATCATGCCTAAACCAGATTCTTTAAGGGTAATAGAAGTCAGTTTGGAAATATCCCAGTTTTTTGTTTTTTGTTCGTGACGGTATTTTGTTAAAAAATAAAGTGTTTGATCGGAAGCAATTCCAAAAGCTATACTAAAAATTAAAATAGTACTTGGTTTTAAATTGATGCCTACAAATCCCATAATGCCTGCTGTAATTAATAGCGGAATAATATTTGGCAATAAACTAATGATTACCATTTTCATTGTTCTAAATAAAACCAGCATAAGCAAAGCAATTAAAGCAATGGCTAATAATAAACTCTCTCTTAAATTGGTAAATAAATAATTGGTGCCATCTACAAAAATTACACTTGCGCCCGTTAGGAGCACTTCGTATTTCTCAGGATTAAAAATTGAATCGATGCGTGGTTTTAATTCTGTAAAAAGCGCATTGGTTTTTTTGGAGCCAATGTCTGCCATTTGAAAACTAATGCGAGTGGATTGATTTAAACTGTCTACATAGGTACGCATCAGGCTATTGCTGCCACTTGCTTTGCCTGCATTTTTCGCATACTTTAAAATAAATAAAGCTTCGGATTGTGTCGGGCTGCTGTAAAAGTTAGGATCGCCGTTATAATATGCTTGCTTCGAAAATTTCAACACTTCATTTACCGACAATGATTTAGAAATTGCCGGATAAGCGCTAATCATATCTTCGAGCTTAGCAATTTTCTTTAACATCGAAATATTAGCTAATCCATTTTTTCTTTTCGTATCAATTTTTATTTCTAATGGCAATACCCCATCAAAATTTTGTTCAAAAAATTGTAAGTCGGCTAGAATAGGATCGTTCTTTGGTAAGTCGTCTACCATATAGCCATTGACATTTATTTTCGAAACGCCTATAAAGGAAATCAAAATGATGATTAATGTAGTCCAGTAAATTTTTTTACGATCGAAATGTATCCAATGATCAATTTTTTGGATAAAAGTTTTTAAAACTTGATTGTCGAGGTGTTTGGTTTGCCATAATTTTGGATTTGGCAAAAAGCTAAAGATTACTGGAATCAATACCATCGACATAATCCAAGTAGCCATTACATTAATAGCCGCCACAATGCCAAACTGCGTAAGCACTTCGCTTTTGGTAAAAGCAAATACGCCAAACCCTATAGCAGTAGTCACATTTGCGTAAAAAGTAGTAATGCCAATTTGTTTAACTGCTATACCTAATGCTTGCACTTTATTTTGATGCAGCATGTATTCTGTATGGTATTTATTGAGCAGTAAAATACAATTCGGAATACCAATCACCACTATTAAAGGTGGAATTAAGGCGGTGAGTAAAGTAATTTTATAACCAAATAAAACGAGGGTGCCTAAAGAAAGTACTACGCCAATACCTACCACAATTAATGGAAAAATAACGGCAGAAAGTGATCTGAAAAATAATAATAAAATAACCGCCGTAATCAAAACGGCTAAGGCTAAGAACAATTTAAACTCCCCGGCAATTTTATTAGAAACAACAGTTCTGATATAAGGTAAGCCCGAGAGGTGCAATTTTACTTGGTGTTTAGCTTCGAAGTCCGTTGTTAAGGCTACAATTTCTTTCAACACACCAGCACGCTTACTCGTGTTTAAAGTTTCTTTCGAAAAATTGACAGCTATCAGCGTAGCCTTTGTTTTTTTATTAATTAAAAGTCCTTCGTAAAATGGCAGCGAATAAAATTTTTCTTGAATGCTATCGGCAGCCAATTGATTTTTAGCTGGCGCAGTCATAATTTGTTCTACAACAAATTGAGATTTGCTGGTATCTTTCTTTAAATTGAAAGCATGACTGATCGATAGCACATTGGTAATGCCGGTAATTTGTTTTAAATCATTCGACAGTTTTTGCCAGTCATTTAAAAAAGCTTGTTCGAATATTTTTTCGGATTGCAAGCCAACCACCAATACGGTTCCATCTTCGCCATATTGCTGTTTAAAATTTTCGTAGGCTACAAAAGAAGGCGCATTGATTGGCAATACTTTAGCACCTGCAAAAGACAATTCCACGTCTTTGCCTTTGTAAAGCATAAAAGAAGTAATTAATAAGCTGATAATCAGCATTATTATTCTTCTTTTCAATATCAAATCCGCAAATTTAGTCCACATTATCACCAGCTTTTGGCTACTGAATACAATAGCATTTAAAAATTGTTGCAAAATGCAATTTTTTTAGCACAATTAGTAGTTTAAGGCGGTTCTAAAATCCATTTTCAGACTATTTTTTCGGCTTTTTACAATAAATCTGTTGTATTTTTGTTATTTAATTCTAATCTGGCTTTTCATGAAGAAATTGTTTGCCTTTGTACTGATGATGATTAC
>CANNIS010000059.1 GCA_947505035.1 Sphingobacteriales bacterium | reverse complement strand
TTCGGCTTGTAAAACTTTTGTAATTAAAATGCCCCCAATTAAAAATCCACTTAGCACAAAAAATAATTCTACCCCCCAATAACCCAAAAAAAACAAGAGCCCAGCCTTTGGAAAAAAGCCGGCAACAAATATCCAGGCATGGTAAAACAGGACCATTAAAATGGCTGCAGCACGCAGCAAATCTAAGCCAATGGCTCGTTTGCTCAAATCGGGTAAAAAGAGTTTAAACAAAATAGGTTTATTCTAGGGCCGTAAAATTATCTTCCTCGTCGACTAAATTTTTATCAAGTTGCTTGCTTGCTTTGGCGCCTAATTTTTTTAGGTTTTCTACACTCGAAGTTAAACTGCCGCGTCCGGTATGTAATTTACCAAAAGCCTCTTCGTAGGTTTTTTGTGTGCCCAAAATTTGTGTGCCAATTTTTTTCATGTCTTCGGTAAAGCCCACAAACTTATCGTATAAAGCACCCGCTTTGGTGGCAATTTCGATGGCGTTTTTCGATTGTTGTTCTTGTTTCCAAATAGAAGCCACTGTTTTTAACGTGGCAAAAAGCGTAGAGGGTGTAACCAATACTACTCGCTTAGACCAAGCAAAATCAAATAAATCTTGTGCATGTTGAATAGCAATGCTAAAAGACGATTCGATAGGAACGAACAGGAGCACATAATCTGGCGAGTTAATGCCGTATAAATCGTGGTAGTTTTTATTACTTAAACCAGTGATATGTGTTTTAATAGAAAGTAAATGTTCTTTAATAAATTTATCTCTACCTTCTTCTGTATTTTCGTTTACTAATTTTTCGTAAGCAACCAAAGAAACCTTTGCATCAATTACGATATGTTTGTTGTCTGGTAAATTAATAATTACATCGGGCTGAAACCTATTGCCATCTTCGTCTTTAAGGTTTAGCCCCTTGCCTTGAAGCGTATAATTTTGACCTTCAATTAATCCGCTAGATTCTAAAATTCTTTCTAAAACCAATTCCCCCCAGTTACCTTGTTTCTTACTATCTCCCTTTAAGGCGTTTGTTAAATTAGTTGCTTCGACCGAAATTTTATTCGTAAATTTCATGAGCTCTTCGATAGAACCCTTAAGTGTATTGCGTTCTGCGGCTTCGTTTTTATAAGAACGATCTACTTTTTCTTCAAAATCTTTGATGCGATCTTTCAGCGGACTTAAAATAACATCTAAATTATTTTTATTCTGCTCTGTAAATTTATGCGATTTTTCGTCTAAAATTTTATTGGCAATGTTCTCAAACTCTTTGGTTAGTGTGCTTTGAAGCGCTTCTAATTCTACTTTCTTTTCGTTGAGTTTCTCTTTTTGAGAAAAATAAGATTCTTCTGCTTTGGCTATTCTAATATTTACCGCATTTAATTCGGCGTCTTTACTATCGACCGCATTTTTATAAAGCTCTTTTTCGTTGGCAAGCAATTCCATTTGCTTGATTTGTTCTTGTAAAGTAGCAGTTAAGCCGGCTTTTTCTTTTTCGAGTTGCATCTCTTTTTGGAAATCCAAAGGGTTCAGCCCCGATTTATTGCGCATATACAGCACCCCAAGCAAGGCGCCAAGTGCTAAGCCAATGATTAAAAATAGCATACTAGTCATTTAACAAAAATAACAATTTAGCTTGCTTCCTTTCGAAAAACTTTTCAGTTCTTGTGCTATTTAGTAGCTTTGTAAGCATTAATAATAATTGAAACATGTTTGAGAATTTAAGTGATAAGTTAGATAGGGCCTTTAAGATTTTAAAGGGTCAAGGAAAAATTACCGAAATCAACGTTGCAGAAACGATTAAAGAGGTGCGTAAAGCCCTATTAGACGCCGATGTAAATTTTAAGATTGCAAAAGAATTTACCGATCGCGTAAAAGAAAAAGCATTTGGCCAAAGTGTACTCACATCGGTATCTCCGGGTCAGTTAATGATTAAAATTGTCAACGATGAATTGGTTGCCTTAATGGGTGGCGAAAAATCGGAACTGAATTTAAAATCGAATCCAGCTATTATATTAATTGCAGGTTTACAGGGATCTGGTAAAACTACCTTCTCAGGAAAACTAGCTAATTATTTAAAATCAAAAGGCAAATCTCCCTATTTAGTGGCAGCCGATGTGTATCGTCCGGCAGCAATCGATCAATTAAAAATATTAGGGGCACAAATAGATGTACCCGTTTTTACCGATTACGAAAGCAAAAACCCCGTTAAGATTGCACAAGAAGCCATTAAACAAGCTAAGGCAGCAGGACACAATGTGATTATTATTGACACTGCGGGTCGATTGGCCGTTGATGAGCAAATGATGGACGAAATTGCCAGCGTAAAATCGAGTGTGCAACCACACGAAATTTTATTTGTGGTAGATGCCATGACCGGACAAGATGCGGTAAATACCGCCAAGGCATTTAATGATCGCTTAGATTTTGACGGAGTAGTTTTAACAAAATTAGATGGCGATACCAGGGGTGGTGCAGCGTTAACTATTCGTGAATTAGTTAGAAAGCCTATCAAATTTGTAGGTACGGGCGAAAAACTAGAAGCTATTGATGTTTTTTATCCAGAGCGAATGGCTTCGAGGATATTGGGCATGGGTGATGTGGTTTCGTTAGTGGAGCGTGCGCAAGAACAGTTTGATGCAGAAGAATCCGCTCGTATTCAAAAGAAAATTAGAAAAAATCAATTTGATTTTGGCGATTTCTTGAATCAATTACAACAAATCAAAAAAATGGGTAACCTAAAAGATTTGATGGGCATGATTCCGGGGGTTGGTAAAATGGTGAAAGAAATTGATATTTCAGACGATGCCTTTAAACATATTGAAGCCATCATACATAGCATGACACCCTTAGAAAGAGAAAGTCCAGAAGTAATTAATGGCACCCGACGCAAAAGAATTGCGATGGGAAGTGGCAGAAGCATCGAAGAGGTTAATAAGTTGCTCAAGCAATTTGACGACATGAAAAAAATGATGAAACAGTTCTCTGGCGGCGGAAATCCCTTAAAAATGTTAAAAAACATGCCACAAGGCGGAATTCCTAGATAATATTTTGAATTATCCACATTTGTTCGCATCTTTGCCCTCCCTTTGGATGGATACCATTGGGATTAACTAAAAACAAAAGAAAATGCCAGTAAAAATCAGATTACAAAGACATGGTAAAAAGCAAAGAGCTTTCTATCATATTGTAGTGGCGGATTCGCGTGCTCCAAGAGATGGTAAATTCATTGAGAAGTTAGGCGTTTATAATCCTAACACAAACCCCGCAACAATCGACTTAAACATTGATGCTGCTGTTCAATGGTTACACAATGGTGCACAGCCAACCGACACCACTCGTGCTATCCTTTCATACAAAGGAGTATTGTACAAAAAACACCTAGAAGGTGGAGTGAAAAAAGGTGCTTTAACACAAGAACAAGCAGATGTAAAATTTGCAGCTTGGGTAGATGCTAAAACAAGCAAAGTTGATGCTAAAAAATCAACATTGGTTTCATCAAAAGATGCAATCAATAAAGCGCGTTTAGCTACAGAAGCAAAACAAAAAGAAGAAAAAGCAGCCGCAATTATTGCTAAAAATACACCAGTTGTAGAAGAAGTAGTAGAAGAGGTTGTTGAAGAAACAGTAGTTGCGGAAGTTGCTGTAGAAGAAGCTCCTGTTGCTGAAGCATCTGTTGCTGAAGAAGAAGTAGCGGTTGTAGAAGAAACTCCTGTTGCAGAAGAGGCAGTGGTTGTAGTAGAAACAGTAGTTGTAGCAGAAGTTGCTACAGAAGAGGCTGCTGTTGCTGAGGCACCTGCTGCAGAAGAAACAGAAGCACCAGCTGCTGAATAATTTTTCCTTGAAATGAACGCCATCGAAAGCAAGTATTTTCAAATAGGAACTATCAAAAAAACGAAAGGCTTAAAGGGAGAGGTTCAACTTTATTTTGAAGTAGAAAACCCCGAAGCTTATGAAAATTTGGAATCGGTATTTATTGAAATCAATAATAAACCGGTTCCATTTTTTATTACTACCCTTCGCATGCAAGAACCAGTTGCATACCTCTACTTAGAAGGCGTTGAACACATCGATCAAGCCAGCCCATTAGTCAACAAAAAAGCTTACATCTATAAAAAAAACAAACCCAAAGAGTCGAAAGCTTTTAAAGTAAAAGATTTAGTGGGTTATTTTGTAGAAGATACGCAATTGGGAGAACTAGCCATCATTAACAGCATAGAAGAAATGCCACAACAAACCATGGCTAGCATGGTGTATCAAAATAAAGAAGTATTATTTCCTATTAACGACCAATTTGTAAAATCAATTGATCAAGCAGCAAAAAAAATATTAGTCGAATTACCCGATGGTTTATTGGCAATTTATTTAAGTTAGCATGATGAACATAGATATCATTACGGTACTTCCGGCATTATTGGAAAGCCCATTTGCGCATTCTATTATGCAACGTGCACAAACAAAGGGTTTGGTGAATATTCGTGTGCATAATTTAAGAGATTACAGTAAGGATAAACATAAAAATGTAGACGACTACCAATATGGTGGTGGTGCTGGAATGGTGATGTCTATTGAACCTTTTGCTAATTGCATTGAACATTTGCAAAAAGAAATTACTTACGATGAAATTATTTATTTAACACCCGATGGCGAAACACTCAAACAACAAACCGCCAACGAATTATCTTTAAAAGGAAACTTATTACTCTTGTGTGGCCACTACAAGGGCATCGACCAACGCATTAGGGAGCTCTATGTGACCAAAGAAATCTCTATTGGAGATTATGTGCTCAGTGGTGGAGAATTAGCAGCAGCGGTGTTGGTAGATAGCATAGTGCGAATAATACCTGGTGTGTTGAGCGACGAATCTTCTGCGCTATCTGATTCTTTTCAAGATGATTTATTAAGTCCGCCGGTATATACTCGCCCTGCAGATTTTAGAGGCCACAAAGTGCCCGATATTTTATTGAGCGGAAATACACCAGAAGTAGAAAAGTGGCGATTTGAGCAAGCTTTGGCTCATACAAAAGCGCGTCGACCCGACTTGCTCTCGTAGTTATTCACAACAAAACTGCCCCTAAAGCCATAAAAGTTTAAATTTTATTTTTTTGTTGATAAAATTTCCCTATACTTGCAATCCGATTTTTACAGTTAAAAAATCGTTTTTAAAGGCTTTAAACCATGGACTTAGTAAAATTTGTTAACGAACAAACACCAAAAAATGCATTGCCAACATTCAATCCTGGCGATACGGTAACTGTTCACTATAAAATTAAAGAAGGCGCTAAAGAGCGTATTCAGCAATACCAAGGCGTTGTTATTCAACGTAATGGAGTTGGTGCTAACGAAACATTCACTGTACGTAAAGTATCAAACTCTATTGGTGTAGAACGTATTTTCCCAGTAAACTCTCCTAACATCGATAAATTAGAAGTGAATTCTAGAGGTGCCGTTAGAAGAGCTAAATTATACTACTTACGTGGTTTAACTGGTAAAAAAGCTAGAATCAAAGAAAAAAGAGGAAGTTATTAATCCTTTACAACATATTTTAAAACCTCGCAATCGCGGGGTTTTTTTATTTAAGGCCGAAAAGCTTTTAGGCCGAGGGATGTGAGTGAATGAACTCGGCGATGCTCAAGCAATCACAATTTAATTTGTTGATGCGCCATTTTTTATCAATTTTTGCTGAATCAATCGGCACAAATACCAATCTAACAACATGAAAGATTTACTAAAGAAATACGAAGAAAAAAGACCAGAAGTAGTCTTTGAATGGAAAGACACCCTAACCGATGCCGAGGGTTGGGTGGTAATTAATTCTTTAAGAGGTGGAGCGGCTGGCGGCGGAACACGCATGCGCAAAGGATTAGACAAACGCGAAGTAGAATCTTTAGCCAAAACAATGGAAGTAAAATTTACCGTTTCTGGACCAGCCATTGGCGGTGCAAAATCGGGTATTAATTTTGATCCTGCAGATCCGCGCAAAAAGGAAGTTTTAGCAAGATGGTATCAAGCGGTAATTCCATTATTGAAAAATTATTATGGAACGGGCGGCGATTTAAATGTAGATGAAATTCACGAAGTAATTCCGATGACGGAAGCTTGCGGATTGTGGCATCCACAAGAAGGCGTTATTAATGGACATTTTAAATCCAGAGAAAACGATAAGATTAAACAAATAGGACAATTAAGATACGGCGTTGCTAAAGTAATTGAAGACAAAAACTTTTCGCCAGACTTAAGCAAAAAATATGTAGTTGCCGACATGATTACTGGTTACGGCGTGGCTGTTTCCATTGCACATTATTATAGCATTTATGGTGGCGAATTAAAGGGCAAGAAGGCCATTGTACAAGGCTTTGGCAATGTTGGTGCGGCTGCAGCTTTTTATTTAACACAGATGGGCGCAAAGGTTGTGGGCATTATCGATCGCGTGGGTGGTTTAATTAATGAACAAGGATTTAGCATGGAAGAAATGACTAAATTATTTAACGATCGCGCACAAAATACTTTAGTAGCCCAAAAATTAATTCCATTTGCAGAAATTAACGAAAGCATATGGCAAACTTCGGCAGATATTTTTGTTCCGGCGGCAGCCTCAAGATTGGTTACTAAAGATCAAGTAGAAAAAATGATGGCCAGTGGATTATCGCTAATTGCATGTGGTGCGAATGTGCCATTTGCAGATCAAGAAATATTTTTTGGTCCGATAAGTGATTTTGCAGATGATCATTTAAGTATTATTCCAGATTTTATTGCCAACTGTGGCATGGCGAGAGTGTTCGCATACCTCATGCAGCCGGGCGTTTCCATGACAGACGAAGCCATTTTCAATGATACTTCTGCAATAATTAAAAAAGCAATCCAAAAAACTTACGATAACAATAATGCCAAAATAGGCATCGCAAAAACTTCATTTGAAATTGCATTAAAACAATTGGTATGATCAACGAATTTTTAAAAATTAGTCATCAACATTATTTTGGAAACACCGCCTTACAATATGCGTGGTTTATTGGAATCATTCTTTTAGGGCTTCTTTTTTTTAGATTTTTTTCCAGAACAATAAGTCGTTTTTTATTCAAATTTTTCAAAAAATTTGCAGCCGATGTGAATGGCGAAAAATTTGTAGAGCTATTGGTGAAACCGCTAGAACTACTCATTTCAGTATCTATTGTGTACTGGGCCGTTAGTCAACTAAGCTATCCTTTCGAGGAAATTATATTTAAAAGAAAACAAAGCACGCTTACCTATTTTGATGTCATTGATAAAGTTTATTTGTTTTTATTATTATTTTCCATTACTTGGACATTTTTAAGAATCATTGATTTTGTAGCATTGGTTTTTTCTTACCGAGCTTCTTTAACCGAATCTAAATCTAACGACCAGCTGGTACCTTTCGTCAAAGAATTGGTAAAAATTGTCACGTATATTATTGCGGTTTTTGTAATGTTGGGTTTGGTTTTTAAGATCAATGTACTTACGCTCATTACGGGTTTAGGAATTGGTGGTATTGCGGTGGCTTTAGCGGCTAAAGATAGCCTCGAAAACCTGTTCGGATCTTTTACCATATTTATCGACAAACCTTTTGTAGTAGGCGATTTGGTAAAGATAGATGGCATAGAAGGAAACATCGAAAAAGTAGGATTTAGAAGCACCCAAATCAGAAGCATTAATCAGAGCATTATTACCCTACCTAACAAAAAAATGATCGATGGTGCATTGGAAAATTTAACCCTTAGAAATGCTAGAAGAGTTAAATTCTCTATCGGTTTAAATTATGAAACACCTGCAGCAACTTTAAAAAAGATTGTCGAAGAAATAAATATCCTATTAAAAACCAATACCAATAATAACGAAGAAAGCATCGCAATTTTTGAAGAGTTTGGGGAGTTTTCGATGAATATTATGGTGGTTTATTTTTTGGAGATGATGGAATATAACGAGTACTTACAAGTTAAAGAAAAAATAAATTTTGCCATTGCAGAAATTGTATACAAAAATGGTGCAAGCTTTATACACCCTGGCCGTGCAGTGATTCATTAAGTCGTAGTTAGAAAATTTATTAGGGTTGAATAATAAAATTTTTACGAAAACAAAAAAGGCGATCAAATTTTGACCGCCTTTTTTATTGCTTAATAAAAAACAAATTAGTTTTTTGGAGCTGGGCTAGTTGTTTTAGCTTTATCACCACAAGACTTAGCCGCATCTTTAGAGCAACAAGATTTTTTTGTAACTGCTGATTTTGCTGCATCTTTTGCAACATTTTTACCATCACCATTTGCTAATGCAACCATTGAAGTTGCTGCCACTAGGGCGAACATTAATGCTATCTTTTTCATAATTAATTGGTTTAAATTTAAATTTATAACGCTAATATACGGAATTCTATATATTTCAATTGTAACAATTATGCAATTTCTGCAATTTGTGTAATGCCACCTTTAACCACTTGGTTCAAGGAAACATTGATTTTGGTGCCTAAAGGAAAGAATAAATCTACCCTAGAGCCAAATTTAATAAATCCCATTTCGCTTCCTTGGCTAACCACATCGTCTGTTTTTACATAATAGCATATTCTTCTAGCTAATGCACCTGCAATTTGACGCATTAATATTTGCGTTTTATTGGCATGTTCGTAAACGATGCTTGTTCTTTCGTTTTCGGTAGATGATTTTGGGTGCCATGCTACCAAATATAAGCCAGCATGGTATTTCGCATATTTTACAATTCCATTAATGGGGTTTCTATTGACATGCACATTAATTGGAGACATAAAAACGGAAACCTGAATTCTTTGGTCTTTAAAGTATTCTGCTTCGTATACTTCTTCAATTACCACTACTTTACCATCTGCTGGACACAATACAATGGCATCGTTTTGTTGAATAGGGAAGATTGGCAAGCGAAAAAACTGTAAAATAATAAGCAAGACCAAGCCCGACAATAGGTAGCCCAGTATTTTAACCCACTCTGTATTGGGTGTAAAGTAATAGGTTGCGGCATTCACTATAATGCCAAATAAAATTGCTAAAATAATAGATGCGATTCCTTCTCTGTGAATAGTCATGTTGTTGATTTAAATATGCGCGAATTTATAAAAAAAGCAATAAATAGGTATAAACTATTGGTGCTGCCATAAAAAGCCCGTCGAAACGGTCTAAAACGCCTCCATGACCAGGCAAAATGCTGCCCGAGTCTTTTATATTTATGCTTCTTTTAAATAAAGATTCGACTAAATCGCCTAAAGTGCCAAAAATAACGACCAAAACCGCCATTGTGTACCAGACATTGGCTGGTGTTTCTGGAAAAAATCTAGCGAAAATATAGGCAGTGCATAAACCAAGTAAAATACTTCCTGCTAAACCTTCCCAAGATTTTTTAGGAGATACCCTTTCAAATAATCGATGTTTACCTATAGTAATTCCTAATAAATACCCACCCGAATCGCTTGCCCATAAAAACAAGATAAAACCCAGCGGAAATTCGTAATGATAGCCATTGTTAGTTAAATAGCCTAATGCACAAAACAACGAAAAGGGCACAATTACATAAACAATGCCTAATATTTTTTTGGCAAGGGTGCTAAATGGAAATTCTTCTAATTGGTATAGTTCGTTAATAAACAAAAGTAAGAGTGGGACAATTGCTAAAGACAAATATTTGATGGGTAAAGAAGCATATAAAACCAAGGCGTTTAAAATAAAAAAACCAATACCAGCGAGGTAAGCTAAAGCAATACTGTTTGGTTTTTTATCGACAAAAATTAATCCGTAGAATTCTTTCAATGCTAAAATACTGAAGATTAAAAACAACAAATGAATGGCGCCGTTAAAGTAAACGCCAGCAAGGCATAGCGATCCAAATATTGTTGCAGTAATGACGCGTGTTACAAAGTTATTCATAATTGATTTTCATTAATTAGTTGAATAGATTCGTTATAAAAATCTTGGTGCACAAAAATTTCGTTGCTGCCAAAATTCAAATAAGAAGAATCTTTTTTATTGATT
>CANNIS010000058.1 GCA_947505035.1 Sphingobacteriales bacterium | reverse complement strand
TTCCATTCCTTTCGATTTTCATGTAAAAATGAACATAGAGTTGAGTTATTTAAATGAAGAAATACTGGTTCCAACCTATATTTCTTATGATGGAGACTGGGATATACCATTTAAAAAAAGAGAAATCTGTACCTTTGACATTAAACATTATAACTTTAACTAATGATTCGCAAAGAAACCATTGATAAAATTTTTGAAATAGCTGCCATCGAAGAGGTGGTCGGCGATTTTGTGAATTTAAAAAAGCGTGGTGCGAATTTATTGGGTAATTGCCCATTTCATAACGAAAAAACCCCTTCGTTTACGGTCTCTCCAACGAAGGGTATTTATAAATGTTTTGGATGCGGCAAGGCGGGTAACTCAGTTAATTTTATCATGGAGCATGAAAAATTAACTTATCCAGATGCCTTAAGACAATTAGCCAAAAAATACAATATCGCCATCGAGGAAGATGAAACCATTTCGGACCTTGACAGAGAAAAATACAATCACCGTGAAAGTTTAATGTTGGCCTCTGATTTTGCAAAGAAATTTTTTGCAGAAACACTATGGAATACAGCGTATGGTCAAACAGTCGGTTTAACTTATTTTAAAGAGCGCGCTTTTAGAGAAGATATTGTAAAGAAATTTGAATTAGGGTTTAGCCCACAAGAATGGTCTGGCTTAACCGATGCAGCTAATAAAGAGGGCTTCGACGAACGCTATTTAATCGAAACCGGACTCAGTATTTTCAACGAAGAAAAAAAGTCTGTTTACGATCGTTTTCGAAATAGAGTCATGTTTCCCATTCATAATATTACCGGAAGGGTAATTGCTTTTGGTGGAAGAATTTTAGCAACAAATCCGAATAGTCCCAAATATGTTAATTCGCCAGAAAGCGAAATATACCACAAGAGCAATGTGCTTTATGGAATTTATTTTGCCAAAAAAGCGATTCGAGAATTTGATAATTGTTTTTTAGTAGAGGGTTATACCGATGTTGTTTCTTTACATCAATCAGGTATCGAAAACGTAGTCGCATCTTCTGGCACCTCGTTAACCACCGAACAAATTAGGTTAATTGCAAGGTTCACTAAAAATATTACCATCCTCTATGATGGAGACCCTGCAGGTATCAAAGCTTCTTTAAGAGGAATAGATATGATTTTAGAAGAGGGCTTGAATGTAAAAATTGTTTTATTCCCAGATGGGCACGATCCAGATTCTTACGTTCGCGAAGTTGGCGGAAATGCATTTCAAGAATATGTTTTGAAAACGCAATCAGACTTTATTGTTTTCAAAACCAATTTATTATTAGCCGATATCAACAACGATCCAATTAAGAAAGCAGATTTAATTAGAGATATTGTTGAAAGCATTTCAAAAATTCCAGATGCTATCAAAGCTTCTTTATTTATTAAAGAGTGTAGCAAGTTGATGGATATGGACGAGCGCTTATTGCTTTCTGAATTAAATAAATTTAGTTTAAAGAAAGTTAAAAAAGCAAACAACCAAGAGGAGCTTAGTACAATTGGTATTGAAAGCGAAATTTATGCAGCACCTGCTGCAATAGAAAACAGGCTAAATGATTCGCAGGAAAAAGAAATCATTAGAATTTTAGTGAATTATGCCGAGCAAAAAATTACATTAGCAGACGAAACGGGAGCCCCAGTGTCTTTTAGCGTTGCAGAATATATATTGCAAGTGATTGAACAGGAGCAACTCAACTTTGTCAACGAACCATATGTACAAATGCTAGGGATTATTCAACAAGCCGTAGCTACTGGGGTCGCACCTTCCCAAACTTTCTTTAGTAATCATGCTAATCAAATTACCGCAACACTTGCCGCTGTATTATTATCATCGCCACATAATTTGAGTGAACGATGGAAAGAACACGATATTTTTATTCCACAAGAAGAAAAAATTTTAGAAAAAGTGGTAAAAAGTGCTCTTAATCATTTACGATTAAATAAATCAAAAAAGTTGTTTTTTGAAATCGGCGAACGCCTAAAAGAAAACTTATCGGAAGAAGAAACTACGATGTATCTGCAAACCCATATGGCTATGCGCGAACAAATTAGGTTCATTGAAAAAGAATTGGGTTTAGTAGTATTGAAATAAAATTTATTCCAGTACCCAAGTCAACATAAAATCTTCGTATTTTAAATACTGCACATTGAAATTTGCATGATACGCTGGGATAGCAATGCTAGCTGCTACTTCGGCTGTTTTACCATATTCAAAAGCAGCAATCTTAATACCATCAATAAAAGGCAAACTACCTTTTCCGTATAATTTAAAAAGAGATTCTTTAGCCCCCCAACAAACATGTAATTGCTCGAGCTCGTTTGCTGCTGCTATAAATTTTAATTCTTCGGAGCTTAAAAATTTATTTTTAATTTTAAGGATACGTTCAGAAATTTTTTCAATATCAACGCCTACTTTTTTCCCCTCATAAATTATGACAGCAGCCAAATGATTGGCATGCGAAATGGCGATTTCAAAAGGCGAATTATTTAAAAAGGGTTTGCGATGTTCGTCTATAGTTAATGCGATATGTTGTTCGGTTTGTAATAAGGTGCGTAACAATACCCTACTGCCAAGCCATTGTTTTTGACGTGCTTTGCTAAGCGTTTGAAAGCACTGCTGTTCTTTTTCGTCGAGTTGCAGCATGTTATATAGCTCCTCATCTGTTTCGGAAATTTCCCAAATGGCTATTTTACCCTTTTCAGCTAAGTTTTGTGACCAAACGATTGGCATAATTTCGAATCAGAATTTTAGAAAAAATTATTAATTTAGACAAAAGTAAATAAACGCGCGATGATTTTATCGGATAAAAGAATTTTAGAAGAAATAGAAAAGGGCACAATCGTAATTGAGCCATATGATCAAAAATGTTTAGGCACCAATTCGTACGATGTGCATTTGGGGAAATACCTAGCGGTTTATAAAGACAGGGTATTAGATGCTAAAAAGCACAATACCATTGAGCATTTTGAAATTCCACCAGAGGGTTTCGTTTTACAACCCAATACACTTTATTTGGGCGTAACCTTAGAATATACCGAAACACATGCACATGTTCCATTTTTAGAAGGCAAATCGAGTACAGGCAGATTAGGCATCGACATTCATGCTACTGCAGGTAAAGGAGATGTAGGCTTTTGTAATACTTGGACATTAGAAATTTCTAGTACGCAACCCGTACGCATTTATCATGGCATGCCTATTGGGCAATTAATTTATTTTGTTGTGGAAGGCGAGGTGGAAGTGATGTACAGTTCTAAAGGCAATGCAAAATACAATGGTAAAACAGTAAAGCCGGTAGAGAGTATGATGTTTAAAAACGATTTTTAAAAATTCCCGATGAGAAAAATTCTGTTATTCAGCACCCTGTTTTTTTATAGTATGATTGGTATTGCACAAATTGGTGCTTACAACGGAAAACCTCATTATTTAATTGATACCTATCGAGCTGGAACAAAAATAGGAACTGTAGAAGTCGAAATGTATCCAAGCATTGCGCCAAAGCATGTTCGAAATTTCGATAGTTTAGTTGCGGCACATTTTTTTGATACTACTGCCTTTCATCGGGTCGTTCCTGGTTTTGTAATCCAAGGTGGCGATCCAAATTCTAGGCATGGTCCAAAAAGTACTTGGGGTATGGGAAATGCTAATCAAACCGATATTCCTGCAGAGTTCAATCCCATCTCTCATCAGCGAGGAGTATTATCTGCAGCAAGAGATAATAATATCAATTCTGCAAACTCTCAATTTTTTATTTGTGTTGCTGCGGCAACAAGTTTAGATAATAATTATACTGCCTATGGAAAAGTGGTTGCGGGTTTAAACTTTGTAGATAATATAGTTTCTTCTGCAAGAGATGCAAACGATAGTCCATTACAAAAAATTGAGATGTTTGTTACGCGAGGAATGGTAGACAGCACAACAATAGATTCTGTTCCAGAAATAATACAGCCATTAAATAATTTAGCAGGTATCAGCGGTAATTTTCTTTTCAAATGGAAAGCAGTACCCGGCGCATTAATTTATAATTTAGAATTTGCAATCGATAGCTTATTTCAAAATATTGTTTTAAGAAAATCAACTGCCGTTTTAAGTATGTCTGTTAGCGAGTTAACTGTTGGAAAAGTAAAATATTATTGGAGAATATTTGCTAATAATGGGGGCTTTAAAAGTCCGGCAAGCGCCACAAGGGTTATTTATACTGGACTTAACGCACCTCAATTATTATTACCTGCGAATGCTTCGATTGGGAAGTCTACGCAAACACATTTTGAATGGAAAAAAGTGGAGCAAGCAAATGCTTATCGCATACAAGTATCCACCACACCGGCATTTACTACATCGGCAATTAAATTAGATTCGACGGGTATTACCGATACTTTTTTAAATTTCAACTTTTCATTAACAAACAGGAAATATTATTGGAGAATTTCAACTGAGGTAAACGGCATTTCGGGGCTCAATGCGACTGCAATTTATTTTACTACAGGAAGTACAACGGGTATTAAAAATACTAAGTTGCATACTATTAAACAATACCCAAATCCCGTAGCCCAAATTTTAAATTTTGAAAGTAGCACTTTAACTGGCCAAGTAACTTTACGAATCTTCGACCAGCTAGGCAAACTTATAGCAACACAAAAAGCATTTTCTATAAATAATATTATTGCTTTTCCAATACAGTTTCCCACTGGGCATTATTTTTATCAAATTAGCGACGCTATTGGTCTTGCTCATGGTTCATTCGACGCTTTATAGTATCAAATAAAGCATTGCTTCTCTATTTTTTAGCATATTTGCGGCTTATATAAAAACCATGACTCAACACCCGCCTGTAGTAGAAAAATTTAATAAATATCAAGTGATCACTATCGTTATACTCGCACTTACGCAGTTTACGGTTGTGCTTGATTTTATGGTCATGTCTCCACTTGGAGATATGCTCATGAAGTCGATGGGATTAACTACTTCACAATTTGGCTTTGCTGTTTCGAGTTATGCTTTTAGTGCGGCTATTGCAGGATTTTTAACAGCAGGCTTTGCAGATAAATTCGATAGAAAAAAATTATTATTATTTTTCTATATCGGTTTTATTATTGGCACCTTAATGTGTAGCCTTGCAACTAATTACAGCATGCTAATTACGGCAAGAATAGTAACCGGTTTATTCGGCGGGGTAATCGGTTCTATTTCTCTAGCCATTGCGGCCGATTTATTTCCTATTCAAAAAAGAGGAAGGGTGATGGGCTATTTGCAAATGGGTTTTGGAGCAAGTCAGGTTTTAGGTATTCCCATTAGTTTATACATTGCTAACTATTGGAATTGGGAAGCACCATTTATGATGATTGTAATTTTTGCAGTTGTTATTTGGTTACTTATTGCTTGGAAATTGCAGCCAATTAACAAACATCTTTTAATTAAAACAGATAAAAACGCATTTCTTCATTTATGGCATACCATTGCTAGAAGAGAATACCGTGTTGGATTTTTAACTACTGCATTATTGTCGCTTGGCGGTTTTATGATGATGCCATGGGGAAGCGCATTTGCAATAAATAATTTAAAAGTGACGCCTAACCAATTACCCATTATGTTTATGGTTGGCGGCATTAGCTCTTTAATTATTATGCCTTTAATTGGTAGGCTGAGCGACCGCTTCGAAAAATTAAAAGTATTTACTTATGCGAGTATTTGGATGGCAACAGTTGTGGTTATATATACGAATATGTCTGCTGTTCCATTTTATTTTATTCTGATTATGAATGTGGCCATGATGATTGGCATTATGAGTAGAATGGTTCCGGCAATGGCTTTAAATTCTGCATTACCAGAAATGCAAGATAGGGGCGCATTCATGAGTGTTAATTCTTCTCTACAACAATTTGCCGGAGGCATTGCTGCCGCAATTGGCGGTATGATTGTAGTGCAACAAACTAAAACTAGCCCTATCGAAAACTATAATATTTTAGGATATTTTATTTTAGTACTGTCTGCAATAAATATTTTAATGGTATACAGGCTTAGTAAAATTGTAAACAGAAAAAACGCTGAAAGAGCGGCTAGCGCTAGCGCTAAAGCTTAGCAATTCTTCTTAAGCCAGCTTTTGCTTTTGTTTCTATGCTATTTTTATACTCTTCGTTTTTCATCTGATCGCAGCGTTCGTAATAATAGCTAGCTTTTGCATAATTTTTTTTAAGCTCATAAATATAGCCTAATTGTAAAGATGCGTTTGCTGCAAAATAATATGGAAGCCCAATACCGGTAATAATAGTTGCGGTATAATACACTATTGCTTGGTCTATTTTATTTTGTTGATGGCATATTCTACCCATGCGATAAAAGTATTCTAGCTTTTCTTTTGTTAAAGAAAAACTACCTACTTTTTTATCTTTTAATGCCAATATAGCTTTGTCATAATAACCGCCATCAAAAAACAATCGTGCTTTTAATAAAGCAATATCGGGAGGATAAATTTGCAAGCATAAATTTTGCGCGTCTTTATCTTTTTCAGAAATCGCCTTACCTCTAATTTTGCAAAGCGCAATATAGGCGTTGTATTTATCGATGTTTCCGCGCAATAAATGAAACCATGCAATTTTTAAATAAGCATCTTTAATGTTAAAATTACCAGTATAATTTTTTAAATAACTTTCAAAATAAATAACTGCATCGTTATCAAACCGATTGAGTTTGCAAAGCCCCAACAAATAATCGAGGTGATAGAAAGCCCCGTAATTAGGCGTTTTGGGCCGTTCCATTAAAATCTCAATGGCATCATCTGTATGCCCAGTTTTACTTGCAGCAAGCGCTTTAACATACACGCCTAATAAATTTGTTTTTGGCACCGCATCACAAACTAATTTCACTTTATCGTAAATTGTAGGATCGCCTTCTTTGCTTAAATAAATAAAGCTCAGAAAAAATGCCGATTCATCGTAGAAGAAAGCGTAGTTTGATTTAGGTAATTTTTGTGTTAAGTCTTCGAGCATTGCCGCTCCTTGTTCAACATTTCCTTTAAGACCTATTGAGGATAGCGCCCATTTATATTGCTCAGGAACTAATCCAATTAGACCATAGAGCAAGGCAAAACTTTTTTTATTTGGAAGAAATTCGGGAAATTTTATCTGGTTCTGTTCTAATAATTTATAAGCCTTTTGTAATTCGTATGCGCCGCTTACAAATTCTAAGTACTTAAATCTATTGATACAACTTTGTAGATTAATTTCAGCAGCTGCATATAAATACCAAGGAGAACGTTTATCGTCATTTTCGATAATGGAAATGCGTGCTGATTTATTTGATTTAAAATTTTCAAAACTTGCATTATTCTCCGTGGTTAAAACTTTTAAAAAATCGATATAGTTTTCTAGTAAAACGGGGATTTTGTTATTGGGATTTGTTTTTCGCTCTTGCGCAAGTTGCAAGGCTCCTTCATTAAACTTTAAGGATAAAATATTTTTATAGGCCTTGATGCAATTTTCGTTGAATACAAAATTCGCATTTGCAGGATGACTGAAAAATGACAAACAAAATAGTAAGAGCAGGCGAAATTTTGACATAAAAAAAACGACTCCATGAAGATAGGAATCGTTTTTCTATTTTAATGAATATTCTATAATAATTAAACTTCTTCTTTAACGAATCTATCGTCTACAAGTATTCTACCGCAATGTTCACAAACAATAATTTTCTTTCCTTGTCTGATGTCTGATTGTCTTTGAGGTGGAATTTTATTAAAACAGCCTGAACATGAATCTCTAGAAACGGTCACCACTGCTAAGCCATTTTTAGCATTTGTTCTTAATCTTTCATAAGCAATTAACAAACGCTCTTCGATTAATTTTTCTGCTTTAACTGCTTTTTTCATAGCAGCATCTTCTTCTTTTTCAGTTTCTTTAGTAATCACGTCTAGTTCAGATTTTTTAAGATCTAAATCTTTATGTCTTTCTACTAATGAAGCTTCTGCAACTTCTAATACTCTTGTTTTGTTGCCAATTTCAAAAGTATATTCTTTGATTTTTTTCTCAGAAACTAGAATGTCTAAGCCTTGAATTTCAATTTCTTTTGAAAGTGCTTCGTATTCGCGGTTGTTTTTAACATTGTTTTGCTGCTCTTCGTATTTCTTAATGGAAGCTGCCGCTTGTTTCATGGTATTTTTACGATTAACGATTTCGTCTTCTAGTTCGTTAATCTCTTCTTTGATTTTATGAATACGAGTTTCTAAACCCGCAACGTCATCTTCCAAATCGGCTACTTCCATTGGAAGTTCACCTCTTACAATGCGAATCTTGTCAATTACAGAATGAATTGTTTGCAATTCGTATAAAGCTTTTAATTTTTGTTCTATTGTTGCTTCCATCTTTCTTTAATAATCTACCTTTTAATAGTAAAATACTGGGTTAGTATTAATTTTAGTTAAGGAGAGTGCAAATGTAGGAAATTTATTTCGAATTATTTCTAATAAGAGATCCATCGTAAACTGCTCACTTTCATAGTGTCCAATGTCAATTAATACGATTTTAGCCTCTGCATCAAAGAATTGATGGTACTTAAAATCTGAGGTCAATAACACATCTGCTCCCTGTTTGATCGCATTTTTAGTTAAAAAACTACCAGAACCACCACAAATAGCCACTTTTTTAATGTTTTTTCCTAAGTCTGCAGTATGTTTGATAAGCTCAGTTTTAAATTGTTTTTTACAAAGGGCTAAAAAAGCATTTAAATCGCCAGATGCTTCCCAAATCCCAATCATTCCAGCTCCAATCGCTTGATTTGGATTGTCAATTTGGAAAACTTGATAAGCAACCTCTTCGTATGGGTGGTGATCTATCATGTTTTTAATAATGTCGGCTTGCAGGTGTTGCGGAAAAATTACCTCGATGCAGGTTTCCGGCTCGAAATGCCTAATTCCCTTTTCGCCGATGTAGGCTTTGCTTTTATGGCCGGGTTTAAATGTGCCTTCGCCAGTACTCACAAAGCTACATTCTGAATAGTTACCTATATTTCCTGCGCCAGCGGCAAAAAGGGCATCTCTTAGCACGCCAACCTGCTCGTTCGGACAATAACATTGTAATTTTCGAAGCGTGGCTTCTTTAGGCGATAAAATTTCACAGTTAACTAAGCCAAGCTTATCTGCAATGGTTTTATTTACGCCTAATTTGACGTTATCTAGATTGGTATGAATGGCATATATGGCAATTTGGTGTTGAATGGCTTTCATGACCACTCTTTCGACATAGGTTTTGCCTTGAAATTGTTTGATTCCGCTGAAAACAATGGGATGGTGTGCAATAATAATATTTGCACCAGTTTCAATAGCTTCATTTACCACTGCTTCGGTACAGTCTAAGCAAACTAGCCCTTTGGTAAGCTCCATTTCTGGATTACCGACTATCAGCCCTGAGTTATCATAATCTTCTTGATAAGCTAAGGGAGCGTAAGATTCTAAAAAATCACAAATGTTTTTTATTTTCATTGTTGATAATAGCTAAGATTTAAAGTAAAGGTGCGAAAAATAATTTTTTTTATATATTTAATCCATGATTACGATAGCACTTTATAATTTAAAAGGCGGTGTGGGCAAAACCGCAGCCGCAGTAAATTTGGCAGCAATTGCTGCATCAGAAGGAGAAAACACTTTATTGTGGGATTTAGATCCACAGGGCTCTACTTCTTTTTATTATCGCGTAAAACCTAAATTTAAAGGGGGTGCTAAAACTCTTGTTGGTAAAGGTTCGGAAATTTTAGCCGCAGTTAAAGAAACCGAATACGAAAATTTAGACCTAATACCCGCCGACCTATCTATTAGGAATATGGATTTTCATTTAGAAGAAGGTAAAAATTCTAAAAAGAAATTAGCAGAGTCTATTAAAGATTTAGCAGGCACTTACGATAATTTATTTATTGATGCGCCTCCAGGTATTTCTTTATTGTCGGAAAATATTTTTCATGCAGCAGATTATATTTTAATGCCGATGATTCCTACTACCCTTTCGGTTCGAAGTTACGATATGATTATTGAATTTTTCGAACAGAACAATTTAGATAAGCATAAAATTCTACCATTCTTTTC
>CANNIS010000057.1 GCA_947505035.1 Sphingobacteriales bacterium | reverse complement strand
ATTAAACTAAATGAAATGGCAGCGCCTTCGCTTTTCCCAATCCAATTTCTTTGCATTTCTTTAATTGGATCGGTCCAATCTAAGTCGTTTAAACTAGTTAACAAACGATCGGCATAGGCCGCAATCCTTAGCGACCACTGCTTCATGAGCTTTTGCTCTACCGGATGACCGCCTCTTTCCGAATAACCATCTTTGACCTCATCATTGGCTAGAACAGTTCCTAATGCCGGACACCAGTTCACCCAGCTATCGGCTAAATAAGCAATTCTATAATTTAATAATATTTTTTGTTGTTCTTTAGTTGGTAATTCGTTCCATTGTAAAGCAGTAAATTCAAGAGTTTCAGCGCATGCCGCTTTTACATTTGTATTTCCATGTTGCGAAAATAAGGCAATTAAATTTTCGATGGGCTCTGCTTTTTGATTGGCTGTATTATACCAAGAATTAAATAATTGCTGAAAAATCCATTGTGTCCAACGGTAATAACTTGGGTCGCTGGTTTTGATTTCGCGCGACCAATCAAAAGAAAATCCTATTCTATCTAATTGTTCTCTGTAACGATTAATATTATTGGTGGTGGTAATGGCTGGGTGTTGACCCGTTTGAATGGCATATTGTTCTGCTGGCAAACCAAAGGAATCGTATCCCATTGGATGCAAAACATTAAATCCTGTTAATCTTTTATATCTCGCAAAAATATCTGAAGCAATATAACCTAGCGGATGCCCTACATGTAAGCCGGCACCTGAAGGATAGGGAAACATATCCAAAACATAATATTTGGGCTTATTGGAGCTGTTTTCGGCCTTAAAAGTGCCATTTTGAGCCCAAAACTGCTGCCATTTCCCTTCAATTTCGCTAAACTTATAATCCATATTGCAAATATATAGGGCGAATTTATTAAAATTGGAGCAGATTTTCAGTTTTTAAACATTCCCTGTTTTAAACAAGATTTTTTATCTTCGCAAACAAAGGAACAACTATGTCAAATACCAATTCAGTAAAACCTAAGAAAACACTTAAAACATTTTATATATCTACCATTTTCAGCATATCGTTGGTTTTGGTGATGGTTGGCTTACTTGGGCTGATTGTATTACACGGAAAAAATCTTTCCAACTTTGTTAAAGAAAATATTGTTTTAAATGTGGTCATCAAAGAAAATGCAGGGGATAACGAAATCTTCACATTACAAGGTAACCTAGAGAAAAACGAAAGTATTAAATCGACACAGTTTATTAGCAAAGAATCTGCAGCCAAAAACCTATCCAACGATTTAGGAGAAGATTTTGTTAAATTTTTAGGATACAATCCACTATCGGCTTCTATCGATGTTTATTTAAAAGCAGATTATGCTAATAAAGAAAGAATACAAAAGTTAGTGGCTAAGCTCAAGAAAAAAGAAATTGTGAAAGATGTGATTTACCAAGAATCTTTAATTGATATGGTAAACGAAAACTTAAAATCAATTAGCTTGGTAATTATTGCATTTGGATTTACCTTACTTTTAATCGCCATTGCATTAATCAACAATACAATCCGATTGGCAATGTATTCTCAACGATTCATTATCAGAAGTATGCAATTAGTTGGTGCCACCAAAAGCTTTATCCGTAAGCCTTATATCGTTTCTGGAATGATTCATGGCTTAATGGGTGGCATTGTTGCCATTCTTTTATTAATCAGTACGCTATATATTGCTAAAACAGAAATGCCAGAATTAGCCATGTTGCAAAACTATGTTGAATTCGGATTTTTATTTACTGCTATTATTTTAATGGGCATCATTATTTCTATCCTCAGTACTTATTTTGCAGTCAATAAATATTTAAATCAACACATAGACGATCTTTATAAAAAATAACCATGACAAAGAAAACAACAACTCAAAATAGCGAAAAAAATACAGATTTCGTTTTTGGAAAAGCAAACTATCAATACCTTATTGCAGGTGTAATAATATTATTTCTTGGATTTATTTTGATGAGTGGTACCGAAAATATTTTAGATTTCAGAAAAATTACCCTTGCGCCCATTGTTGTATTATTAGGCATCATTACGGTAATTATTGGCATACTAAAAAAAGCTAAATAAGGCTAATGACATACGTTGAAGCCATTATAATTGCAATCGTAGAAGGTTTAACAGAATTCTTGCCGGTATCTTCTACTGGTCATATGATTATTACGACATCCATTATGGGTATTAGTACCGATCATTTCACCAAACTTTTTACCATTGCTATTCAATTTGGAACCATATTATCGGTTGTGGTATTATACTGGAAAAGATTTTTACAAAACCTAGATTTTTATTTTAAATTAATTGCTGGATTTATTCCTGCAGCCGTTTTTGGATTGTTATTTTCGGACGCCATAGATGCTTTGTTAGAGAATACCTTTGTAGTTGCGCTTATGCTGATGATTGGCGGTGTGGTATTTATTTTACTTGATAAATGGTTCGAAGCCAGTAATCACCGTGCAGAACAAGAAATAAAATATCCAAGTGCTTTTAAAATTGGCTTATTTCAGTGTATCGCCATGATACCCGGCGTGTCTAGGTCTGCGGCTACTATCATTGGCGGATTAACTCAAAAATTATCTAAAAAACAAGCAGCCGAATTTTCTTTTTTCTTAGCAGTACCCACTATGTTTGCCGCAACCTGCAAAAAAAGTTATGACTATTATAAATTAGGAATTACTTTAAATGCAAATGATATTAATTTATTAATTATCGGAAATGTGGTTGGATTTGTGGTTGCACTTTTTGCTATCAAAACATTTATCAATTATTTAAGCAATAACGGTTTTAAAGTTTTTGGCTATTACCGAATTGCTATTGGAGCGAGCATACTTATTTTATATGCATTAGGCGTCCCACTATCAATCAACTAATTTATGAGCAAGGCATTCGATTTTGTGAAAGGGGAATTATTATTAATAGATAAGCCATTAACATGGACGTCTTTTGATGTGGTTGGTAAAATCAGAAACTCTTTGCGAATTAAAAAAATAAAAGTTGGCCATGCCGGCACGCTAGATCCATTAGCCACCGGCCTATTAATTGTGTGCACCGGAAAATTGACAAAAGAAGTAGACTTGCACATGGCCGAAGAAAAAGAATATACCGGCACCTTTACCTTAGGAGCGACCACACCATCTTACGATTTAGAAACAGCTGTAGATCAAACTTTCGAAACTAAACACATTACCGAATCGCTCCTACTCGAAACCTGTCAACAATTTATTGGCGAAATTGCCCAAGTTTCTCCATCTTATTCTGCTTTAAGGATAGACGGAGAACGCGCTTACCATAAAGCACGCCGTGGCGAAACCGTAAATATTAAATCGAGGAATATCATTATCAGCGAATTCGAGATTACAAATATTCGCTTACCCGAAATAGATTTTAGGGTTGTTTGTAGTAAAGGAACTTATATACGATCGCTGGCAAACGATTATGGAAAAGCCTTACATAGCGGCGCGCATTTGTCGGCATTAAGAAGAACAAGAAGCGGTGCGTTTAATATTGCCGATGCTTGGAATTTAACTAATTTAATTGACGAAATTTCGGTACAAAGAATAAATTGGACCGAAAAAGAAAAAGCAAACATCGATGAAAGTTTATAAGAACCTTTCGGAATTTAACCCCATAAAGAATGCCGTTGTCACAACAGGCACTTTTGATGGCGTACATATTGGCCATCAAAAAATCATTCATCGCGTAAAAGAAATTGCCCATCAAATTGCTGGAGAAAGCGTCATCATTACCTTTCATCCTCATCCAAGATTGGTTTTATTTCCAGAAGACAATCATTTAAAAATACTCAATACGCTTCCAGAAAAAATAAAATTACTAGAAGCATCCGGAATTGATCATTTAATTATCATTCCATTTACGAAAGAGTTTTCGAGATTGAGTTCGGTCGATTTTATTCAACAAATATTAGTGGATCAAATTGGCACTAAAAAATTGGTAATTGGATACGATCATCATTTTGGTAAAAATAGAGAAGGTAGTTTTGAGCATTTAAAACACTATGGCCCATCTTATGGTTTTGGAGTGGAAGAAATTCCTAAACAAGATGTCAACGATGTTGGGGTGAGTTCTACAAAAATTAGAACGGCCTTAGCACAACACCATATTGAGATTGCAAATCAATATTTAGGCTATCCTTATGCAATGGAAGGAATAGTTGTTAAAGGCGATCAAATAGGCCGCAGCATTGGCTTTCCAACGGCAAATATACAAATACAAGAAAGCCATAAATTGATTCCAGCAGATGGCATTTATGCGGTTCATATTCAATGGCAATCCAAAACATACAAGGGTATGTTATACATTGGAGATCGACCAACCGTTCAAGGAAGTAAAAAAGTAATAGAAGTAAATATTTTTGATTTCGATAAAGAAATTTACGACGAACAAATACAAGTTAAATTAATAGCCTATATCAGAGGCGACCAACATTTTGATTCACTTGAAGCGCTAAAATCGGCTATTCAGCAAGACGAAATTAATTGTAGAAAAGCATTAAGCTAATTTCTCTAATAAGAAGGGTCCTGTGACCGAATCTTTACACTGCGCCAATGCTTCTGGCGTTCCTTCGAAAACCAAATTTCCACCTTTATCTCCGCCTGCAGGACCAATATCTATTACCCAGTCGGCCGATTTAACTACTTCTAAATTATGTTCAATTACAATAATAGAATTACCCTGCGCAATTAAGGCATCGAAAGATTTCAATAACTTTTTGATATCATGAAAATGAAGACCCGTAGTTGGTTCATCAAAAATAAATAAAGTATGGGTTTGCGAATTTCCTTTTAATAAAAAGGAAGCTAGTTTAATGCGCTGTGCTTCCCCACCCGAGAGTGTATTCGACGATTGCCCTAAATGAACATAGCCTAAACCAACTTCTGCTAAAGGAATAATTCTGTTCAGAATTTTCTTTTCTTGGGCAAAAAATTCAATGGCTTCGTCGATGGTTAAATCTAAAATTTCAGAAATATTTTTTTCGAGATAAGTGACTGCTAATACTTCTTGCTTAAATCTTTTTCCATGGCAAGATTCACAGGTAAGAAATATATCTGCCATGAACTGCATTTCTACTCGCACTTCGCCCTCTCCTTGACACAACTCACAACGACCCCCGTCCACATTAAAAGAAAAATGCGAAGGCTTCATTCCTGCTGCTTTTGCACTGGCTTGACTGGCAAATAAATTTCGAATTTCGTCGTATGCTTTTACATAAGTAACCGGATTCGATCTAGAAGATTTTCCAATTGGATTTTGATCAACCATTTCTATTTGTTGCACTGATTTATAATCTCCTGCTAAGGAATCAAACAAACCTGTTTGGTCTACCGTATAACTTCCAATTGCTTTTTGTAAAGCAGGTACTAAAATTCTTTTGACTAAACTGGTTTTACCAGATCCACTCACGCCCGTAACGGCAGTTAAAGTATGTAATGGAAATTTAACATCTATGTTTTTTAGATTATTTTCTCTTGCACCTTTGATCGTTACAAACTCCGACCATTTTCTTCTTTGTTTAGGTACTTCAATATTTTCGTGCCCTCCTAAATATTTTCCAGTCCAGCTTTTTTTATCTTTTATCAAAGCATTGTATTGGCCTTCAAAAATAATTTCGCCCCCATTTCGACCTGCGTCAGGACCAATATCAATAATATAATCGGCTGCTTTCATAACTTCTTCGTCGTGCTCTACCACAATTACCGTATTACCGGTATCGCGCAAAGATTCCATGACAGAAATTAATTTCTGCGTGTCTTTGGCATGCAATCCAATACTTGGTTCATCTAAAATATATAAAGAGCCCACTAAACTACTACCCAAAGAAGTAGCTAAATTGATGCGCTGTGACTCGCCGCCAGAAAGGGTATTAGACAAACGGTTTAAGGTTAAATAACCTAAACCAACATCTTGTAAATAGCGTAATCTATTTTTGATTTCTTCCACAATTCTTTTCGCTATTTGCGCATCATGCACATTTAATTTCATAGCATCAAAAAATTGAGCAATTGTACTAATGGGCATTAACACTAAATCTGTAATTGATTTTTGATTAACCAAAACATAATTTGTATCATTTCTTAACCGACTACCCATACAATCTGGGCAATTGGTTTTACCTCTATACCTCGATAACATTACCCTATATTGAATCTTATAGGTTTGTTCTTCTAATTGTTTAAAGAAAGCATTTAAGCCTGAAAAATATTTATTGCCCGTCCAAAGCAATTGCTGTTCGGCTTGGGTTAATTGAAAATAAGAGCGATGAATTGGAAAATCAAATTTGATAGAATGTTTGATAAATACGTCTAACCATTCTTTCATTTTTTCTCCACGCCAAGGTGCAATTGCTCCTTCAAAAACAGATTTACTTTTATCTGGCACCACTAAATCTTCGTCTATACCAATTATTTTTCCATAACCCTCGCAACGCTTACATGCTCCATATGGATTATTGAAACTGAAAAAATTGGCAGAAGGTTCTTCAAATATAATACCATCTAATTCAAAGCGATCGCAAAATTGATGCGTGCTGGTTTTATCTGCTATGGTTAGTTCGATGATGCAATCGCCATGTCCTTCGAAGAATGCAGTTTGAATAGAGTCTGCTAACCTCGAATGTGTTTCTTCTTCTTGATTCAATACAATTCTATCAATTAGAATGGCTAATGCTCCTGATTTTTTGATGCTGGTATTTTTAACCGTTTTATCTTCAATTAAATCTTCGATTTTAAAAATGGATTGATTAAATCTGACACGCTTATAGCCTTTTTGTAAAAGAATGGCCAACTCCTCTTTTAGGTTCCTATCTTTTAGTATAGGAAGTGGCGCAAAAACAACACAGAGTGTGTCGTCGGCTTGGGTATTTAAAAAAGCCATGACCGAATCTACGGTATCACGTTTAACCTCTTGACCCGAAACTGGCGAGAAGGTTCTACCCACCCTTGCAAATAGCAATTTTAAATAATCGTAAATTTCTGTGGAAGTACCAACCGTCGATCTGGGGTTATTGGCGGTTACTTTTTGTTCAATGGCAATGGCAGGCGCAATTCCCTTAATATAATCGACTTCTGGCTTATTCATTCTGCCCAAAAATTGCCTTGCATAAGAAGATAAGCTCTCAACATACCTTCTTTGCCCCTCGGCATATAAAGTATCGAAGGCTAAAGAAGACTTTCCAGAACCAGATAGGCCTGTAATCACCACTAATTGGTTTTTAGGGATATTGACAGAGATATTCTTTAAATTATGAACCCTAGCCCCTTTTATCAGGATAAAATCTTTTACTTCTGGTTGATTGGCTGTTTTAGACATGCGGTTTGTTGTGCTTACAAAGCTAAAATAACCCAAACAAAAAAAGATTGTTTTAACTTTTCATTTGTAACATATTTAATATTTTTTGAAAAAAATTTTGATTTTAAAGACAATATGCGTTTATTCGTTTAAGTAATAATTCAAAATAAACCTAAAAAACCAAAAGGAGGACCATATATAGATTAAAATTCTACACTAATTAACATTTAAATTTTAACGGGAGGAACCATTATGAACCGTAAATTAGTTAGTGACCAAGAATTAGTCAATCTGTATATTCATGGAGATGAATCTGCTTTAGGTGAATTATTAACCCGTCACAAAACAAAAATCTATTCTTCGATTAACTTATTAGTGAAAGATTCTTTTTTAGCAGAGGATATCTTCCAAGACACTTTTATTAAAGTTATTAAAACACTTAAAGGTGGAAAATACAACGAAGAAGGAAAATTTCTTCCATGGGTAATTCGCATTGCCCATAATTTAGTGATAGACCACTTTAGAAAAGTAAAGCGTACGCCTGTGATTACCAACAGCGATGGCTTTGACATCTTTGATGTAATTGGCATTGCCGATGAAAACATAGAAGACAAAATGTTGAGAGCACAAAATCATCAAGATTTAAGGGCTTTTATTCAATTACTTCCAGAAGAACAAAAAGAAGTGTTAATTATGAGACACTATGCCGATTTAAGTTTCAAAGAAATTGCGGATTTAACCGGTGTGAGCATTAATACCGCTTTAGGCAGAATGCGCTATGCTTTAAACAATTTGCGAAAAATGATAGGTGATAAAGAAGTAAGTTTTAAACAACAATAATTTTTTAGGTTTTTATGGTTTAAATAGGCTTTTCAAAAGAAAGCCTATTTTTTTTTATGCTATTAGAAAATATCTCCCCGCTTTCTGCGTTTAATTCCCATAAACATAAAAAAACGGTCTATGGTAGAAACCTTTACTCAAAATGAACTAATAATGGCCATTTATCACGAATTATCAAGCGATGAAATGGTTGGATTAGAAAGCCAATTAAATACTAATTTCGAAATAGAAGATAATTTCGATCATTTGCAGGAAATGAAAACAGCATTAGATCAATTAAAAGTGAGTCCAAGACAAGCAATTATTGATCAAATTCTTGCCTTTTCTAAATCCATTTAATTGTTTCCATTCATTATTTAACCCGACTAGCAAATACTAGTCGGGTTTTTGTTTTTGAATTTTACCAACATTTTTTGTGGATATCATTTTTTCTAAACTGCCATTAGAACTGCTACTTTAGCGTATGACAATTAAAGAAAGATACGAAGGTGTTTTGGAAATTTTTGAAAAAAAAATGCCCTCTGCAGAAACAGAATTAAGTTATCGTAACCCCTTCGAATTACTAGTCGCAGTGATACTTTCGGCCCAATGTACCGACAAAAGAGTAAACCTAATTACTCCAAAATTATTTGAAATTTATCCAGATGTAAACAGCTTAGCTACTGCAACTGTTGCCGATGTTTTTGCCATTATTCGCAGCATCAGTTATCCAAATAATAAAGCCAAACATTTAATTGGTATGGCAAATATTTTACAAAGCGCATTTAATGGTATCGTCCCATCTGCTACCAATGATTTGCAAAAACTTCCTGGTGTGGGCCGAAAAACTGCAAATGTTATTTCCTCTGTTATTTTTAATATGCCAACCATGGCGGTAGATACGCATGTGTTTAGGGTTTCGGCAAGAATCGGATTAACCAGAAATGCTAAAACGCCTTTAGCCACCGAAAAGCAGTTAATCAAGCATATTCCTAAAAGCAAAGTTCACATTGCTCACCATTGGCTCATTTTACATGGAAGATATACTTGTACCGCCCGCAGTCCAAAATGCGAAAACTGCGATTTAATAGCTTTTTGCAAGTATTTTAAAACAAATGGGTTGAAATTAGCTTAATTACTAAATATAATCTTTAAATAATGCAATTGTGGGTAGCTCAAAAATGCTTGATATTTGATTATTGAAAGCAAGGTAAATTTTACTAAAAATAATAGAATTGAGGCAATATTAAAAAATGTGGAAAATTATTTTAAAATAAAATACTTTGTTTTAATAGTTTAATTAGGCTTTTTTAGATTTGTTAGCAATAAAAGTTGCAGATTACAAAAAATGCTATTATTTTTAGCAAAAATTAAAATGAAAAAACAAAAAACGGAACAAAAACCAGAACAAATGGCAGATAACAAAGAAAAGTTAAAGGCATTACAAATGACCCTAGACAAATTAGAAAAAACCTACGGAAAAGGAACCATCATGAAATTAGGTGATTCTGTAATCGAACCATTGGAAGCAATTTCAACTGGGTCATTAGGACTAGACATTGCCTTAGGTATTAACGGCCTTCCAAAAGGTAGAGTAATTGAAATCTACGGACCAGAATCTTCTGGTAAAACAACTTTGGCCTTACACGCTATTGCAGAATCTCAGAAAAAAGGTGGTGTAGCTGCATTCATAGATGCAGAGCATGCGTTCGATAAATTTTATGCTAAAAAATTAGGCGTTGATGTAGAAAATTTATTGATCTCTCAACCAGATAACGGCGAACAAGCATTAGAAATAGCAGATAACTTAATTCGCTCTGGCGCGATAGATATCATTGTGATTGACTCGGTAGCGGCTTTGGTTCCTAGAAGCGAAATTGAAGGCGAAATGGGCGATTCTAAAATGGGCTTACATGCTCGTTTAATGTCTCAAGCTTTAAGAAAATTAACAGGCACTATTAGCAAAACAGGATGTTGCTGTATATTCATTAATCAATTAAGAGAAAAAATTGGTGTCATGTTCGGAAACCCCGAAACTACTACAGGCGGTAACGCTTTGAAGTTTTATGCTTCGGTTCGTTTAGACATCAGAAGAACTGGTCAAATTAAAGATGGAGATGAAGTGATCGGAAATAGAGTGAAAGTGAAAGTAGTAAAGAACAAAGTTGCACCTCCTTTTAGAATCGCAGAATTTGATGTGATGTATGGAAAAGGCATATCAAAATCTGGTGAGATTGT
>CANNIS010000056.1 GCA_947505035.1 Sphingobacteriales bacterium | reverse complement strand
TAATCTATGGTGATGCAAAAAGGCGTACCAATGGCGTCTTGTCTTCTATATCTTTTTCCGATAGAATCTTTTTCATCGTATTGCATATTGAAATCAAATTTCATGGCGTCCATAATTACTCTCGCTTTTTCAGGTAGCCCATCTTTTTTAGTCAAAGGCATTACCGTAGCTTTAATAGGGGCTAAGGCCGGATGCAGTTTCAATACCACTCTGCTGTCTACTTTATCGCCTTCCGATAAATCTTCTTCGCAATAAGCATTACACATGGTTAATAAAAACATTCTGTCTACACCTATCGATGTTTCAATTACATAAGGAACATAATTACCATAAGGGTTTCCTTGTTCATCTAAATCGTTGTCAAAATATTGTAATTTCTTTTTAGAATGTTCTTGGTGTTGTTTTAAATCGAAGTCTGTTCTGGAATGAATTCCTTCTACTTCTTTAAATCCAAATGGAAATTTGAATTCAATATCGACCGCAGCATTTGCATAATGGGCAAGTTTTGCATGGTCATGGTAACGATATTTTAAATTGGAAGTTCCTAAAGCCAAATGCCATTTTAGTCGGGCTTCTTTCCAATAAGCATACCATTGCATTTCGGTTCCTGGTCTTACAAAGAATTGCATTTCCATTTGTTCAAATTCGCGCATGCGCATAATAAACTGTCTGGCAATTACTTCGTTTCTAAAGGCTTTGCCAATTTGCGCAATACCAAATGGAATTTTCATTCTACCGGTTTTTTGCACATTTAAAAAATTGACAAAAATACCTTGTGCGGTTTCTGGTCTCAAATACACGGCATCTGCTTCTTCTGCAATAGATCCAAATTGCGTACTAAACATTAAATTGAATTGTCTTACATCGGTCCAATTTACGGTGCCAGAGATAGGGCATTTAATTTGATGGTCAATGATTAATTGTCGAAGTGTAGCTAGGTCATCTGCTGCGAGTGCAGTATCCATTGCGTTTTGCAAGGCTGTTGCCTTTGTGGTATCTCCTTCGTTTTCGTAAGCAGTAATTTTATCTTCAATTAAATTATCTGCACGGTATCTTTTATTCGAATCTTTATTATCAATCATCGGATCGTTAAATCCGTCGACATGCCCCGATGCTTTCCATATTTTTGGATGCATAAAAATAGCCGCATCTAGGCCTACAATATTCTCGTGCATTTGAACCATCGATTTCCACCAATAGGTTTTAATATTGTTTTTTAATTCTACCCCTAATTGTCCGTAATCGTAAACAGCACTCAAGCCATCATATATTTCGCTCGATGGAAATACGAAGCCGTATTCTTTAGCGTGCGAGGTAACATTTTTAAATAAATCTTCTTTCATCATACTCATGTTGCAAAGATAAGGGAATGCGCGAATTTTGAAAGGAATAAAGGGCTTTAATGCCCCATTTTGCTAAAAAATCATTTTTTTTAGATAATCTTGCATATTGGCCATTTTTAGTAAATTCGCTTTCCACTAAAATGGCTTTGTTTCAAAATTAAAATAAATAGGTGTGTCGGTAATCGTAAATCAATTAACAAAAGTATATGGTAAGCAAATAGCGGTAAATCATATATCGTTTACTGCTGAGCCAGGTAAAATTGTTGGATTCTTGGGCCCAAATGGCGCTGGAAAATCAACCACCATGAAAATGATCACGGGTTTTATTCCGCCAAGTGATGGCACAGCAACTGTTTGTGGCTTTGATATCAACACCCATTCTATGGATGTGCGTAAGTGTTTAGGTTATTTACCAGAAAACAACCCCTTATACCTCGACATGTATGTGAAAGAATTTTTGGCATTTGTTGCAGGTCTTCAACAGCTCAATAATGTCGAATCTCGTATCAAAGAAATGATCGAGCAAACAGGTTTAGAAAGAGAGCAATACAAGAAAATTTCGCAATTATCAAAAGGATACCGTCAGCGTGTAGGCCTTGCACAGGCCATGTTGCACGATCCAAAGGTGTTGATTTTAGACGAACCCACAACCGGTTTAGACCCAAATCAATTAGTCGAAATTAGAAAACTGATTAAACAATTAGGAAAAGAAAAAACAGTCATACTTTCTACTCATATTATGCAAGAAGTAGAGGCCGTGTGTGATCAAGTGGTTATTATTAATAAGGGATTAATTGTGGCCAATGATGAAACAAAAAACTTACAAGCTGCAGTTTTACAACAAGTAACTTATGTGGTAGAATTCGATCAAGTGATACAAAAGCAAGACTTATTAAAAATAGAGGGCGTAATTGCAGCGCAAGGTTTAGCAGATAAGTCTTGGGTATTACAAACCAATACTTTAGTTGACGTGCGAAAAAACATTTTCGACTTTGCGGTTAAAAATAATTTAGTGTTATTGAGTATTCAAAAAGAGGAAGAAAAGTTGGAAGACATTTTTAGAAAATTGACCGCAAATTAAAACTAGGATAAGATGTATACGATATTTAAAAAAGAGATTTCAGCCTTCTTAAGTTCTTTAATTGCCTATATCGCAATTGTGATATTTTTGATAGTATTAGGCTTATTTGTATGGGTGTTCCCAGATACAAGTGTATTAAACTATGGCTTTTCCACCCTTGATAGTTTATTTAATATTGCACCTTGGGTGTTTATGTTTTTAATTCCAGCAATAACCATGCGTTCGTTTTCTGAAGAAAACAAAACCGGCACCATAGAACTATTGACCACTAGACCAATATCAGATATTCAAATTATTTTAGGAAAATATTTTGCAGGTTTAGTGCTAGTATTTTTTGCCATATTACCAACGCTTATTTATTATTTTTCTATTTATCAATTAGGAAGTATTAAAGGAAATATTGATTCTGGCGCAGTCATAGGCTCTTATATTGGGTTGTTATTTTTGGGTGCCTGTTTTGTAGCTGTTGGCATATTTTGTTCGGCAATGAGTGATAATCAAATCGTTGCTTTTATCATAGCGGTATTTCTTTGTTTTATTGCTTATTCAGGATTTGAATCTTTTAGTCAATTAGATTTATTTGGCAGGGTAGACGATTTTGTAGCAAAATTAGGTATTAGCAGCCATTATTTATCGATTAGTAGGGGTGTAATGGATTCAAGAGATGTGTTTTATTTTATGAGTTTTATCGTCCTATTTATACTAGGAACAAAAACTAAATTAGCAAGTAGAAAGTGGTAGCCAATCAATCAAATATAAAAAAGCGTTCGTTAAAAAGCCAGGCTTTTTTTGAATTAGGCATTTTCTTTGCAGGTATTATCTTAATCAATATCATAGCTGGATTTTTATTTTTTCGAGTTGATTTTACCAAAGAGCAAAGATTTACCTTATCCAATGCAAGTAAAAATTTAGTGGGTAATTTACAAGATGTAGTATATGTAAAAGTATATTTAGAAGGTGATTTTCCGGCTGGTTTTAAAAGGCTGCGTAATGCTACCAAAGAAACCTTAGACGACCTAAGAGCCTATGCAGGCGGCAATTTGGAATATGAATTTATAAACCCTACCGCAGATCCAGATTTAAAAGTAAGAGACGAAATTCTACTGCAATTACTTAAAAAAGGACTTACTCCAATCAATGTACAAGTAAGCGACGAAAACGGATCGAGACAGCAAATTGTAGTGCCTGGTGCAATTGTTTCTTATCGCGGAAAAGAAATTGCCATTCCATTATTACAAAGTAATACGGTTGCTAGCTCTGCCGATGAAGTGCTGAATAATTCTGTGATGAATTTAGAGTTTCAATTAGTAAGTGCGATTAAAAAAGCAAGTAACCTGCAAAGACCTAAAGTTGCTTTTATCTATGGGCATGGAGAATTAGACACTATACAAACAGCAGATGTAATTAAATCATTGCGTGCATCCTACCAAGTAGATTTTCTTTATTTGCCTGCAACGGCTCCTAAAGATTTACTGGATTACAAAACGCTCATCATTGCTAAGCCACAGCGTGCTTTTAACGAAGGCGAAAAATTCAATATTGACCAATATATTATGGAAGGTGGGCGCGTGTTATGGCTGATCGAAAACTTAATGGCCGATATGGATAGTTTAGGTCCCGATGCAAGTTTAATGACGAGTACCTTTAATTTAAATTTAGAAGATCAGTTATTTACTTATGGTGCAAGAATAAACAATGATTTAATTCAAGATGTACAATGTGCACCTATTCCTGTAGTTACCGGAAATGTTGGCTCTCAAACGCAATCAGATTTAATGCCTTGGTTATTTTATCCAATTTTTATTCCAAACTCTTTGCATCCAGTGGTAAAAAACTTAGATGGGGTGAGGTCGGAATTTGCTAATACTATTGATAGTATTCAAGTGGCAGGTGTTACAAAAACTCCTTTGTTGCAAAGTTCAAAATACACTAAGGTGTTGAACGCACCGGTAAGGGTTTCGCTAAATATGTTATCCATAGAACCTAATCCGCTTCAATTCAATAAGTCTAGCATGATGGCTGCTATTGCATTAGAAGGTAAATTTAATTCGCTTTACAGAAACAGATTGCTGAGTCAAAATGATTCTGCTCAATTTTTAACGCAAAGTAAAGCTACTCGAATGATTGTTGTTTCGGATGGTGATATCATTAAAAATTATGTCTCTAAAAAAGATAGTGCAGCTTATCCTTTAGGTTATGATCGATTTACTAAACAAACATTTGCAAATAAAAATTTTATTTTAAATGCCATAGATTATTTAGCAGATAATGATAATATTATTGAAGCTAGAACTAAAGAAGTAAAACTGAGAACACTCGATAAAGGAAAAATTAAAAAACAAAAATTAAATTGGCAAATCTTTAATATTCTTTTGCCTAATATATTAATTGTAATTGTGGGAATTGTGTTGTTCTATAGTAGAAAAAGAAAATATACTCGTTAATAAATTTGCGATGAAAAAAAATGTCATCTATCTTGTCATAATTGCTCTGCTTGCCTTTGCGGTTGTTTACTTATTTAAATTTAAAGGTAATAGCGCAAGTATTGCTTCGCAATTAAAAGATTTTGCCATTGCAGATACAGCAGAAATTTCTCGTGTGGTGATCACCGATAAGCAAGGAAAAATTTTGGTTTTGAAAAAAGAAAAGTCAGGATGGTTTGTCAACGATACTATTCCAGCGCGTAAAGATATTGTGCAAGTACTTTTAGAAACGCTTAAAAGAATAGAAGTTAAATCACCAGTGAATAAACCCATGCGTGAAAATGTGATGAAACAATTATCGACAGGCGCCATAAAAGTTCAGGTTTACCAAAACAATGATTTACAAAAAAGTTTTTTTGTGGGTGGCCCAACTATGGATGGAACGGGTACGTTCATGATCTTAGCCGATGCCGACGAGCCTTTAATTACACATATTCCGGGCTTCGATGGTTACTTAACTGTTCGTTTCAATACCAATGCAGAAATATGGAGAGACCGAGAAATATTTAGGTATTATCCAAGTTTTATCGATGCCATTGAAGTAAAGTATCCAACAAGCCCAGCCGAATCTTTTGTCCTAAAAGTAGCCAACAAAGATCAGGTAAGTATCGCTAATGGAAAAGGTGAAATGGTAAAAGGAAATGTTAATGCAGACTTTCTTCGCAGCTATTTAGCCGCCTATATGGATATCCAATACGAAAACATTATTCAATTGGCACTAAGCACACGTGATTCGGTGTTAGTGCCTCAGAATTTATTAGCAAGTATTACTGTTGTGAATAAAGAAGGAGCTAAAAAATCTATTCAGATTTTTAAGAGGTACTGGAATGGAAGGGCTTTTGTAAACAAGGGCACCGAAGTGGAGTTTGATCAAGACAGGGTATTTGTGGTAATCAATGGTCAATTAGTAGCCAATGGGCAGTACCGAACTTTCAATAAATTAATTGTTCGTTACCAAGATTTTACAAATCCACCCATTCAATCTAAAAACTAAGTATTCTAGCTTAAAACTATTATTTAATCCTTTATGAGCCTGTTCATGGCTTTTGAGCCATAAATTCGCCCAAAAAATTAAATTAATGTGTTATATTTGTTTTGTACAAAATTAAACGCGTCAAATGAAATTTATCGTTTCTTCTTCCGCATTGTTAAAGCAGTTGCAAGCAATTAGCGGAGCATTGAGTAGCAATACCGTATTGCCTATTTTAGAAAATTTTTTATTCGAAATTAATTCGGGTGTCTTGACCATTTCTGCAACAGATTTACAAACCACCATGAATACTACTTTGGCAGTTGAAGCTAAAGAAAATGGTAAAATCGCAGTTCCTTCTAAAATTCTATTAGATACTTTAAAAACTTTAGCAGATCAACCTGTAATTTTTAGCATCAACGACGAAAATTTCGGAATTGAAATGAGTGCCGGTGATGGAAAGTATAAATTAAGCGGAGAAAACGGTGAAGATTTCCCTAAAATTCCTAAAGTAGAAAACGCTGCGGCATTGATTATTACTGCATCAACATTGGCAGAGGCCATTAGTAAAACATTATTCGCTGTAAGTACCGACGAATTAAGACCAGCCATGACAGGCGTTTATTGTCAAATGTCTTCAGAGAATATCACTTTTGTGGCAACAGATGCACACAAATTAGTTCGTTATAGAAGAAGAGATGCGCATGCAGATGTAACAAGTTCTTTTATTCTTCCTAAAAAAGCATTGAATTTATTGAAGTCATCATTACCAACCGAAGATGTAAGTGTCAATATAGAGTATAACGCAACCAATGCATTTTTCTCTTTCAATAACATCAATTTAATTTGTCGTTTAATCGACGAAAAATACCCAGATTACGAAGCAGTCATTCCGGTAAATAATCCAAATAAATTAACCATTGACCGTTCGTTATTTTTATCATGTTTGCGTCGTGTGTCTATTTATTCAAATAAAACAACGCATCAAGTTCGTTTAAAAATAACAGGTTCTGAATTGCAAATTTCTGCAGAAGATTTAGATTTTGCAAACGAAGCATTTGAACGCTTAAGTTGTCAATACGAAGGCGAAGATATCGAGATTGGTTTTAATGCAAGGTTCTTGGTAGAAATGTTAGCTAACTTAGAAACAGAAGAGGTTGCTTTAGAAATGTCTACTCCAAATAGAGCAGGTATTTTATTCCCAGTTAATGCAGATAATAACGAAGATGTATTGATGTTGGTGATGCCCGTAATGCTTAACACTTACGCATAATCAATTACAAGATAACATAAAAAAAGGGGCTGAATATTCAGCCCCTTTTTTTATTCTACTCTACCTAATGCCTTGCCATTTTGATAGGCGTTTTCTTCTTCAATTACTTGCGCTTGTTCGGCTTTTGTTTGTGTTTGATTGAGGAGTTTTTTCATATTGGGTTGCCCCGCATTTACCCATGCAGTATACCAATAACTACCCACCATTAATATTGCGGTACGCATTCTGCGTTCAACCATGCCATCTAATTTATCGTGATAGGCTTTAGCAAATTCGTAAGAATAAACTTGTGCGTTTTTCTTGCCTTTTTGTTCGTAACTATATTTTTTATCAGCAGGAAAAGTATCGCTCAATTCTCTTTCAAAAATCAATACAGAATCCATGGCTGCAAAACTTCCTTTTACTAAATCAAATGATGTTTTGAGCGGGTCGTCTATATACCTTGCCTTGCCAACAAAAAAATTATAATCGTTTGCAAATAATTCTGGTAACCTAGATTCCCAAAATCCGTGTATTCCTTTTTGTCCCGTTAATTGCCCATCGTAGTTTTCCGTACTATGTAATGGCACGCAAGCATCAGCAATATAATGTCCTAAATCTGCTGAATAAAAAACAATTTTAGCAGAATCTCTTTCTCTCATCGCTTTGGTTAGCTCTGCTAAACGCATTTGTATGCGCCAAGGAACAGTTCCGTATGCGTTCAGGGTATCTTCGCTGTATTTTGATACCGCTTCTTTCCAGCGCATCGGAATGCTATCAAATGGGCTTTTGCCATAGTGGTCGGCATCTAGGTAATGTCTAGGCGCTTCTTCTTTGTCGGTATACCTTCTTTTATCAGGTCCAACGGCCATTTCGGTAATGGCGTTGATATTGCTCTTATAAAAGCCCATCATTTCTTTAGGCAAAGTAAAAACAGCTAAACGATTTACTCTTTTGTGGGCAAAAAAGCCCCAAGAAAATAAGTTTGCACTGATCAAAAGTGCTGCTACAAGTATTAAAAAGGCGTATTTTTTCATAATTTCTATCGTAAAGGTATAAATATTCAATCATTTTTGCTGATAATGTTTGGAATTTTCAATAACTGGCGTATATTTGCAGTCCTTTTGAAATAGAATAGAATAAGAGAAAAATGGCAAATCATAAATCATCGATTAAAAGAATTAGAGCAAACGCTACTAAAAGACTTAGAAACAGATACCAAGCAAAATCTACCAGAAATGCGGTAAAAAAATTGCGTGGTACTTCTAGCAAAGCTGAGGCATCAGAGTTATTAAAGAAAGTAACTTCTATGATAGATCGCTTAGCAAAGAAGAACGTTATTCACAAGAATAAAGCGGCTAACAACAAGTCTAAATTAACGAAATTCGTTAATACCTTAAAGTAGTCTATCAAGATATACGCATTAAAAATCCTGCACTTATACGGTGCGGGATTTTTTATTTTAAGCCTATCTTATGCCTTGTTAATTGGATGAAAAATGGGGATAAAGCAATGGTCTGTGCAAGACATGCCAAGGGAGAAGTTGATTAAGAATGGCAAAGGCACTTTAACAGATGCCGAATTAGTAGCTATTTTATTGGTATCGGGTAGTAAAAGCGAGACGGCGTTTTCGCTGGCAAATCGTTTAATGATTGCAGTTGGACATAATTTAACCAGTCTTGCTAAATTATCTTTCAACGAATTAAAATCTTTTAATGGCATTGGCGATGCCAAAGCAATAGCCGTTATTGCTGCATTTGAGTTGGCCAGTCGTAAATTAGCGATTCCTGTTAGCCAGGTTAGGGCAATAAACTCCAGTGAAGATGCCTATAAAGAATTACGTATTCACTTTTATGAGCTAGCACACGAAGAGTTTTGGATCTTGTATTTAAATAGGGCAAATAAAGTAATCGAAAAAAAGTTTCATAGCAAAGGCGGAATTTCTGGAACCGTGGCAGATATTCGCATCATTTTAAAAGGGGCAATATTACATTCAGCTTCTAATATAATTGTCGCACATAATCACCCTTCAGGTAAATTAGACCCAAGCGTTCAAGACCTCAACCTTACCCGTAAATTAAAAGAATCGGCAGCATTGATGGATATTCAGCTAATCGATCATTTAATTATTTATAACGAACAGTTTTTTAGTTTTGCCGACCAAGGCAAGCTATAAGTACTATAAAAAATCCTTCCTTTTGTATACATTTGTACTGTTTGAAAATAGGTTTCCTTATCAATAGTATTATATAAATGAAGATTTCTTACCAGTGGCTTAAAGATTTTATCGATATAAATCATACTCCAGAAGAGTTGAGTGTGTTTTTAACCGATGTTGGCTTAGAAGTAGAAAGCTTAGAAAAAGTAGAATCTATTAAAGGTGGATTAGAAGGATTGGTAGTGGGTAGGGTAGTCGAAAGAATACAACATCCAAATGCAGACCGTTTGAGTATTACTAAAGTCGATGTGGGTGGTCCAGCATTATTACAAATTGTTTGTGGTGCATCAAATGTTGCCGCAGATCAAAAAGTAATTGTAGCTATGGTAGGTTGTACGGTTTATCCATTAGCTGGCGAATCATTTAAAATTAGTAAATCAAAAATCAGAGGAGAAGTTTCTGAAGGAATGATTTGTGCAGAAGATGAAATTGGAATTGGAAATTCGCACGAGGGTATTTTAGTGCTTCCGGCAGATGTGCCGGTAGGAAAGTTAGCCAAAGATTATTTTCAAATTGCAGCAGATTATGTTTTTGAAATTGGCTTAACACCCAATCGAGCCGATGCGGCATCGCACTTAGGCGTGGCAAGAGATTTAGCTGCTATCTTAAAAACAAATTTAAAAACGCAAGCATCTTCTTCTTTAAAGGTAAGCGCAAATAATGGACTCGCTATTCAAGTGCAAGCACCTGCGGCGTGTAAAAGATATACCGGAATTTATTTATCAAATATTAAAGTAGCAGATTCTCCCGATTGGTTAAAAAATAAATTACAAATTATCGGATTAAAGCCAATCAATAATGTGGTAGACATTACTAATTATGTTTGTCATAGTTTGGGTCAACCAATGCATGCATTTGATTTTGCTAAAGTGCAAGATGCACAAATCAACGTAAGGAATGCAAAAGAAGGAGAGTATTTGCAAACACTCGATGGCATTAACCGAAAACTACTACCTACAGATTTAATCATCGCAGATGCGCAAGTGCCTATGTGTTTGGCTGGTGTAATGGGTGGACTAAATACTTGCGTAGATGCAAATACGCAAAGTATCTTTTTAGAATCAGCTTATTTTGATGCGGTAAGTGTTAGAAAATCTGCTAAGGTTCATAATTTAAAATCGGATAGTTC
>CANNIS010000055.1 GCA_947505035.1 Sphingobacteriales bacterium | reverse complement strand
CAGCTAACTACCGTTATAATTAAAGGCCAAGCTGTATATTTCTTTTATACAATTATGTTTTGCTATATTTAATATTGTTCATTATTAAATATATTATAGCATGAGAAGAATTTCTTCATTCGGTTATTTATTGGCATTTGTTTTACCTGTATTGGTCATCTTTTCTATGCGTTTAGGTGATAGCTATTTATTGATGCCTGCAGCTTTTGTATTTATAGGTTTTCCAATCTTAGATTATTTGATTGGTACCGACACCAGTAATATCAGCAGCGCATTCGAAGCAAAATACTTAAACAATATTTATTATAAATTACTCTTGTATACCTGGGCACTGGTGCAATCCATGGTATTTTTCTATTCATGTTATTATATCCACACCCATTCATTAAGCGGCATAGCCTGGATTGGGATGGCTTTAAATGGAATGATCATTTCTGGTGGAATAGGTATTACTGTTGCACATGAGTTGGGTCATAAGAAAAATAAATTCGATAGAATCATGTCGAAGATTTTATTGATGCAAGTTTTTTATGGTCATTTTTATATTGAGCACAATAGGGGGCACCATGTAAATGTAAGCACACCAACAGATCCATCGAGTGCAAAAAAAGGCCAAACATTTTATGCGTTTTTAATACAATCTATTTTTGGAGGTATCAAAAGCGCATGGGAATTAGAAAAACAGCGCTTAATTATTAAAAAGCAAGCTATTTTTTCGTGGCATAACGAAGCCTTAAGGTTATGGTTTTTCAGTCTCTTGTTATTTACTAGCATCGTTTATATTTCTTCCAATATTTTAGGTTATTTCCATTATGGTTTATTAATATATTTAATGGCCCAAAGTTTATTAGCTATAATAGTATTAGAAGGTGCCAATTATATTGAGCATTATGGCATACAGCGCAAATTATTAGCCGATGGAAAATATGAAAAAGTAAACCCTACACATAGCTGGAATACCAATCACATTATGAGTAATTTTTTATTGTTTCAATTACAAAGACATTCTGACCATCATAAAACTGCCAGTAAACCTTATCAATTACTTAGTCAATATGAAGATAGCCCACAATTGCCCAATGGCTATCCGGCTATGTTTTTACTAGCTTTAATACCTACTTTGTGGTTTAAAGTAATGCATCCAAAATTAAAAAACTGGGAAGAGTCCATCCAAAAATATGCAAGCAACTAAAATTCAATCCGAATTTATTTCCAGTTCTATAACTGATTTAACTGAACAAGAACAGGCATTAGTTCAGGCATGTAAAAACGCATCCGAAAACGCCTATGCGCCTTATTCAAATTTTCAAGTTGGGGCAAGTTTGTTAATAGACGATGGCGAAATTATTTTAGGAAACAATCAAGAAAACGCTGCATTCCCTAGTGGGCTTTGCGCAGAGCGGGTTGCCTTGTTTCATTTTGGTGCAAGAAATTCTAAAAAGCAAATCAAAGCCATTGCCATTTGTGCGCAAACTGGTGGCAAATTTACCGATGAATTTATTGTACCCTGTGGAGGTTGTTTACAAGTATTGAGCGAATTTCAGATGAAGCAAAAAGATAAAATCAAGGTGATTTTATACAGAGGCGATAACGAAATTATGTTAGGAGAGGGAATTGAAAATTTTCTACCCTTACAATTTGTGTTAAAAAGCAAGGGTAGAAAATAATCGAATTAATAGCCTATTGCAACTGCGTTGGTAATATCAGAACCAACATGCTTTCTTAAAATCTCTTTATATTCGTCGGTACTAAAAAAGCCCAATCCACTATCAAAAAATTCGTTGAAAGCACTTTGCCAATCACTGCTTTTATTAAAGATAAAGGCGAAGTTTTCTGAGTTAGCACCTGGAATACGGTGCATTTTTAAAGGTTTGCTGTCTTTTTGTAAAGATGCCCAATAGGTAATTAAATCTACATAGCCGAAGTATTTTTCGCCACTACTAATTTTTTCAATCACTATTTGAGGCGATTCTACTAATTCAATTTTTAAATCTGGGAAATAGTTTTCTTTTATTTGACTAATCAATTTTTCGTGATTAGAATTTTTTACAATTACAGCAGTTAAACCCGCAAACTCTTTAGATATGCTTCTTACATCGGTTAAACTTAACCTAGATACGCCAGAAATTAAAATGGGTTTGTTCTTTAAATAGGGTGATGAGAATTTGATATCTCTAGCTCTGTCAGATGAAACGGTAACAGAACCCGCACCAATCGAAGTTGTTTTTTTGTTTTTTACATTTTCGTAAAACTTCGCAAAATCATCGTAAGCTTCATATTTAATGGTTAGCTCGATGCCTTTCTTGTTGTTCAACCACTCCGAAAAAGCTTTGATTATATCAATTTCTATACCCGTTAATTCACCTTTATCGTTTGAATAGGCGTATGGGTAATTGTTGAAATAAGCAACCGTTAAATTGCCTTTTTTACTCGACCATGAATTAGCATAAGTTTCTACTTGGGCATTAGCTGCAATAGTTGAAAATAAGATTATTGCGCATACATAAAAGATTTTTTTCATAATTTGATATAGCTTTAAGCGATCAATAAATATAATCAACAATTTTCAAATTCAATAATATTATACCTAATGATTTATTTGCATCTAATTTAGATTGATTAATAGCCTAATATGCCATATTTTCGAAAAAAATGGTATTTGTAAAGGTTTTTTTACCATCATTTATCCCGAATAAGCAATATATTAGCTCCATATATTTAAATAAATTTATGTTGAAAAAACTACTTGTATTGTTAACTATCTCTGGAATAGGATTGGTTGCAAAAGCACAGGAAAAGTTACCAGATAACTTTTTCATGAAAAAATTAAATAATGGCATGGAAATTTTAGTCATCGAAGATGCAAATGTTCCATTAGCAACCATCGAAATTTGTGTTAAAAATGGTGCTTATACAGAAGATGCAGAATATAATGGCTTAAGTCATTTATATGAACACATGTTTTTTAAAGCAAACAAAACATATCCATCTCAAAAAGCTTTTTTAGATAGGGTAAACGAATTAGGTATTTCATTTAACGGTACTACATCAGACGAGCGAGTAAATTACTTTTTTACTTTAAGTAAAGATAAATTAGGTGAAGGTATTGATTTTATGAATAGCGCAATCCGTTACCCACTATTCGATACAGCCGAAATGAGAAGAGAGAATCCAGTTGTTGCTGGTGAGTTTCAGCGTGCCGAATCGAATCCATTTTTTACTTTAATGGATAAAAGCAACAGAGAAGTTTGGCAAGACAATTACAGTAGAAAAAATCCTATTGGAGATTATAAAATTATTTATTCTGCTACCGCAGAAAAAATGAATGTGATTAAAAATAAATATTACTGGCCTAATAATTCTTTATTAGCTGTTTGTGGAGATGTAGATCACAATAAAGTTTTCGAACAAATTGAACAAAAAATGGGAGATTGGCAACCATCTGGTTTTGATCCTTTCGAAAAATATCCAATACCCGCATTTAAACCAATTGAATATGCAAAGCAGTTTGTGGTAGAATCGCCAAACGCGCAAGTACCTGTATTTATGCTTACTTACCACGGTCCAGATACCAGAAATGATCTTAAATCGACTTATGCAGCCGATATTTTCTCGACTATTTTACAACAAAAGAATGTTAAGTTGTATAAAGAATTAGTAGAAACCGGATTGGCATTTCAAGTGCAAGTTGGTTATCAATCGGCTAAATATGTAGGGCCAATTCAAATCTTTTTGGTACCTAATCCACGTAAAATTAAAGAAGCATACCAAGTATTGTGGAATAATATCAATGCATGGGACACCGATGATTATTATACCGACGAACAATTACAAACTGCTAAAGATCAAATGGCGGTTTCGGAAGCATACAGTATGGAAAAACCTTCGCAATTTATACATGGTGTAACATTTTGGTGGTGCTCTGCAACCATTGGCTACTATACCAATTACCAAGATAACTTACAAAAAATTACCCGAGAAGACATTAAAAATTATGTAAGAAAATATATTAAGGGGCAACCATATGTTATGGGAGCAATGGTTAGAACAGGCATGCAAAAATCTTTAAAAATGGATGATTTTTTTGCGAGCACTTTATCGATGCCAGATTATACTTTAAACTTTAACATCAACGAAACTACTTTAATCGCGGAAGAAAACGCCAATAAATTAAATAGTTTAATTCAATGGTTAAACATAAACCCTAGCGCAAACATAGATGTTTCGGCTACTTGGCACGATGGAGAGAAAAAATCGGCTGGAAATGAGCGTTACGAAGCCATCTTAAAAGCTTTAGCAAATGCGGGTATTGCACCTGCTAGAATAATTGGAACAAACAATAAAAAATTCCAAGTAAAACAAGTGAATGTAAATACAGATGATGAAAAAACAGCTGCTAGAAATATCACCTTTAGCATCGTTAAAAAATAATTTATACATGAAAAAAATAATCAAGTTTTTATTTATTGCTATTGGATTTTTAGTAGTAAATAATGTATCGGCGCAATCAAAGTCGAATACAGAAGAAATAATGGTAAATGGGTTTAAAGTATTATATAAACCAACCAATAATCAAATAGTGAGTGCACGCTTTTTTATTAAAGGTGGCACGGCTAATTATGCTAAAGAGCAAGAAGGAATTGAATCTGTTGCTTTAGATATAGCCACTAACGGAGGATCTGCTAATTATCCTAAAGAAAAATTTTATAGTCAATTAGATAAAATGGGTAGCAGTATAGAAGGTACTTCTGGCTTGGATGCTGGTAATATTTTGATGATTTGTATACAAAAAAATTTCAATGCTACTTGGGCTATATTTCAAGATGTAATCAATGCACCTTTGATGCCCGAAGAAGAATTTCAAAAAAGCAAAGAAGCTGCCATTTCTAGTATAAAGCAATCCATTTCTAATCCTGATGCATATTTAACCGAAATGGCTATGACCGATGCATTTGCTAATTTAAATTATGATAAAAAGCCAAATGGTTCGGAAGAAAGTATCAATAAATTAACTTTAGATCTAGTTAAAAAGCATTACGAAAAAATTATTTCTAAGAAGCAATGTTTTCTAGTGGTAATAGGCAAGATAGATCGCAACGACTTAATCGAAAAGGTTAAAAAATTAACCGAGAAAATGCCTGAGGGTAATTTTGTATCACCTAAAACTAAATTATTAAGTATTGCGCAATCAACTATTAAAGTAGAAGACCGCAAATTGGCGACTAATTATATCAGAGGTATTATGAATGCACCAGCTTATGGTACTTCCGAAACCTATGCTATGCAATTGGCTTTTGGAATATTAGCCGATCGTTTGTTTGATGAAATCAGAACCAAAAGAAGTTTGTCTTATGCACCTTCTGCAAATTATAGTACTAACGTGAATCCTTATTCAAATATTTATGTGAGTACCACAGATCCAAAACAAGCGGTTTCGGTTATGATAGACGAATTAAAGAAACTAAAGAAAGAAGGATTTTCTGAAAAAGAAATTAAAGATCAAAGAAGTGGTTATTTAACTTCTTATTATATGGGATTAGAAACTAATTCGGCGCAAACCTTAGGTCTGGGAATGGCCGAAGTGAAAGGGAATTGGAAGAACTACAATAGCTTTATTGAGAACATTAATAAGGTGAATCCTAAAGAAGTAAATGCCGTATTTAATAAATACATACAAGGCATCAGGTGGTCTTACTTAGGAGATTTAAGTAAGGTTAATTCCGAAATATTCTTACAAAAATTATAACAAAAAAATCTCGATCTAAGCAATCGGGATTTTTTTTATGGTTCGTTTTCCATTATTAAGGAATCGCTTGGCATCATACTTGTTGAATCTACTCTGGTAGTATCGTTGCGTTGACGCGGCGTAGGACAATTATAATCTTTCGTAATTTTTACGGTAGGTTTTGGAAAGCGACCATAGGTAATTCTAAGAGTTGGATCGTGGTATATGCGTTCCATAAACTTTCCATAAATGGGTAAAGCCGTTTTTGAACCTTCGCCATAATCAGAAGTTTTAAAATGTATACTTCTTTCATCGTTACCCACCCAAACACCGGTCACTAAATCTTTCGTGATGCCAATATACCAACCATCCGAATGATTAGAGGTGGTTCCAGTTTTACCGCCAATTTCATTTCCTTTACTCCATATATCATACTCCCAGAGGGCCTGAGAGGTTCCTCCAGGCTCTTCCATGCCTCCTTTGAACATGTGTATCATTAACCAAGCAGTTTCTTCAGAAATCACCCTTTCTTGCTTAGCCTTAAATTCGGCTAATAACTTACCATCTTGGTCATTTATTTTGGTCACTAAAATGGGTTCTGTTTTAACACCAGTATTTAAAAATACACCATAGGCACGAATCATTTCATAAAGTGTTACATCATTAGAACCTAATCCAACAGAGGGAACAGATTTTAAAGGGCTTTCTATACCTAATTTTTTCGCATATTCCACTACTTTGTCCCATCCAATGGCTTCTGTTAATTGAGCAGTAACCGAATTACAAGATTTACCCATGGCCCATCTTAAAGACATTTCTTTTCCCGAAAAACTCCAATCCGAATTTTTTGGCGACCAAGATTTATCTTCTCCATCTTCTTTGTAATTAATGGTGATGGCTTTGTCTGTAAATTTATCGCAAGGGGAGTAGCCATTATCTATGGCAGCTAAATATACAAAAGGCTTAAAGGTAGAGCCAGCTTGCCTTTTAGCTTGGTTAATATGATCGTATTTAAAGTATTTATAATTAATACCACCCACCCATGTTTTAATATGTCCATTAAAAGGATCTAATGTCATCAAACCAGATTGCAATATACTTGCATAATAAGACAGCGAATCGTAAGAAGAAAATGTGGTGTCCTTTTCCCCTTTCCAAGTGAAAATTTTCATGCGTTTTTTCTCGTTCAATTTGGCTTCGATACTATCCGTTTGTTCGCCATATTTATCTTGCAAAGTATTATAAAGAGGTAATCTTTTAGCAAGGGTATTTAAGAAATTAGGAATTTCCACACCGTTCTCATCGCGCCACGGCGCTTCGTTTTGCCAAGTATTTCTAAATCTTTTTTGTAAAGTTTTCATCCAATCTTGCATGGCCAATTCGGCATGTTTTTGCATTCTAGAATCAATGGTGGTGTATATTTTTAAACCATCGGCATATAAATCAAAACCGTTGTCATCGCACCATTTCTCGAGGTAATTGGCAACTGCCGTTCTCAAATAAGAATCTTTTGTTTTATCTTTTTCATCATCTTCCGATAAAGATAATTTAATTGGACGCTGCACTATTTGTTTGAATTTACGTTCAGAAATCACACCATCTTTAGCCATTTGAGCCAATACAATATTCCTTCTTTCTAATGCCTTTGCTTGTTTTGTTATTGGATTATAAGTGGAGGTTGCTTTCAACATACCCACTAGCAAGGCAGCTTCTTCGGTATTTAAATCGAGGGGCAATTTGTTGAAATATTTTTTAGCAGCTACTTTAATACCAAATGAATTATTACCAAAACTCACCGTATTTAAATACATTTCTAAGATGTCTTTTTTATCGTATAGGTATTCTAATTTTAAAGCCGTAATCCATTCTTTAGTTTTATAAACAATGGTTTTTACACCAGGAATAAATCTGATTAAGCCTTGTGAAGTTCTGCTTCGGGTTCTAAAAAGATTCTTAGCTAATTGTTGGGTAATGGTACTGGCACCTCGTTTATCGCCATTCGCAGTAGACCAAATACTCGATCCTATTGAATAAAAATCGATTCCATGATGTTGGTAAAAACGCACATCTTCGGTTGCCACTAATGCTTTAAACACAATGGGAGCAATGCTATCGTAAACTACAGGAATTCTATTTTCTTTAAAATAACGGCCTATAAGCACACTATCCGATGAATATACTTCGGATGCAATGGCATAAGGAGGATTTTTTAATTCATTAATGGTTGGTGAATAACCAAATAACCATAAAAAATTAAGTTCCATGGCAATAAAATAAATTGCTATGACCCGAATGCTTTGGTAAACAATTTTAATCCAGCGCTTATTCATTAATGAATCCAAATTCTTTTAATAATTGTTCGATTTTTTGTGTTGATTCGGGACTATCCCAATTGTTTTCGATTTTGGGAATGGCTAAAACCTTTTTAAATAGGGCATCTTGCTTAAATCCCATAGCCAATGCATCTTTGTATGGAGCAGTACCAAAACTAACCAATGCATATTTAGAAATGTAATTTTCGGGATATAATTTGCTAATTTTTTGTTCTATTTTTTTTCGCAATAAAAATTTTTGATCGGCTACTTTATCGCGCATTTCAATAAAGTTTTCTAAAGCCATATCTGCAATAGCATCTGTATTTGGTTTTCTACTGATTTGAAATTCGGATAAAATTGTTTTCCAATCGTCAGGATATTGATCCATTAATTTGCCTAATTCGAAACAGTCTTCAAAACCAGAATTCATGCCTTGACCAAAGAAAGGTACAATGGCATGAGAAGCATCGCCTAATAAGCCTAATTTGTCTTCATAAGACCATGGATAGGACCTTACAGTCACTAATGAACCATTTGGATTAGCCATGTATTCGTCTACAATTTGAGGCGATATGGCATATACATCTGCAAAATCTTTACTTAAAAATGCTTGTACTTGTTCTCTAGTTTTTAATGAATTAAAAGATACTTCTCCTTCAAATGGAAAAAATAAAGTACAAGTAAAAGTGCCATCTAAATTAGGAAGCGCAATTAACATGTAATTATTTCGAGGCCAAATATGCAAGGCTTCTTTTTCTAATAAATAAGTTCCATTGGGTCCGGCTGGAATCGTTAATTCTTTATACCCTTGATCTAAATAACTCTGACTATATTCAAATCTATCTGATTTGGTCTGTAATGCAAGCCTAGCAGCAGAAAACGCGCCATCTGCAGATAATATTAAATCTGATTGTACCGCTGATTTCTCCTTTGTTTTTTGGTCTTCAAAATGACAAATACCTTGTTTAATATCTACATCAATACAATTTTTTTCAAATGTGATATGAATATTTGGATCAGCATCTGCTAGCTCCATTAGTTTTTTATTTAATCCACCTCTTGATACAGAATAAATGGCTTCGCCTTCTTTACCATAAGCTTGATATTGTACATCGCCGTTGGCTTGGTGTAAAACCCTACCATACATTGGAATACCTACTTTTCTAATTTCGTCTGCTAAGCCAATAGCTGCTAAACCGTTGAATCCTCTATGACTCAAGGCAAGATTAATTGATCGTCCTCCGGCATATTCTGCTTTTCGCATATCTGGTCTTTTTTCGAATATGGAAACTTGATAACCTCTTTTTGCTAAATACATAGAAAGCAAAGAACCAACTAATCCGGCTCCAATCAAGGTTACTTTTTTATCTATTGACATCATTTTTTAATTAAATAATTTGACCAAATTTATAAATCTCTTCAAACGAATTATAGAGCGGCACAGGCGCAAAGCGCAATACCTCGGGCTCTCTCCAATCACCTATAATACCTTGTGCTACTAAGTTATCGAAACTTTCTCTTCCACCTTCTTTACAAATCATAGAGAGTTGTGCACCTCTTTCGTTTGCTTGTAGCGGTGTAATAATTTGGTATTTTTCGTAACCTAATGATTTATTTTTTTCTTCAATAACAAACTGCATAAAACTAGTGAGTGCTAAACTTTTGGTTCTTAAATTTTCAATACCTGCTTGATCAAATAAATCGAGTGCGGCACGGTGTGCAGCCATTTGTAAAACAGGCACATTACTTAATTGCCAGCCTTCGGCACCAGGCTCCGGTATAAAGCCTTTTTTCATTTGAAAACGGGTACTTTCTTGATATCCCCACCAACCAGCAAAACGGGGGGTTTCGGTGTTATTGCCATGCTTTTCGTGTATGTAAATACCAGCAATTCCACCCGGGCTCGAATTCAAATATTTATAAGAACACCAAGTAGCAAAATCAACTTTCCAATCGTGTAATTGCAATGGAATATTACCACAAGTATGCGCTAAATCAAAACCACAAAATGCACCCACTGCATGAGCGGCTTCGGTAATTTCTGCTAATGGAAAAAATTGACCAGAGTAATAATTTACACCACCCATCATCACCAAAGCCAATGAATCTGAATGTTTTGCAATGGTAGCTAAAATATCTTCTTTTCTTAAAGTGTATTCTCCTTCGCGTGGTACTAATTCTATTATGGCATCTTCGGGTTTAAATCCATGGTGTATTACTTGCGATTCCATGGCATATTGATCGGATGGAAAAGCAGTGGCTTCCATAATAATTTTATATCGTTTTGCAGTTGGTCTGTAAAAACTCACCATTAATAAATGTAAATTAACGGTTAGTTGGTTCATGGCTACCACTTCGGATGGTTTTGCACCCACAATTTTAGCTAAACTTTCTTGGGTAGTTTTTTGATAATACATCCAAGGCGTATTGGTTTTAAAGTGGCCTTCAACCCCATAATTTGCCCAATTAGCCAATTGTTCGGTTACATATTTTTCGACACTTTTTGGTTGTAAGCCTAAAGAATTACCGCAAAAATAAATAACATCTTG
>CANNIS010000054.1 GCA_947505035.1 Sphingobacteriales bacterium | reverse complement strand
TCTTCTACAAAAACAGGTAATCTTTTTGCGGTTTTGGGCGATTGGATTTTAAGCATTGGATTTTTATCCTGCAAACCCTCGCGAATTAAAAATTTAAAAAAAGTTTTTAAGGTGGTGATTTTTCGATTTACACTTCGAGGATTTAAACCCTGTTCCATAAGCGAAACAATCCAAGATCGAATAAGCGTATGCGAAACATTGAAATCGTTAGTTAGACTGTATTCGGATTGTAAATAGGTTTGAAATTGCAAAAGATCACTTTTATACGCAGTGAGCGTATGTGCTGAAATTCGCTTTTCGAATTGGAGGTACTGGAAAAATGGATCGGTTAGCATCAAAAAAAAAGTTGTACCCTGAATAAAATCAAGATACAACTTTAATATTTTAAAAACAAGGAATTACTCTTCCGAATTTAATCCTAGTTTGTAGATAGCGCGTTTAACAGTTGTTCTTCTAGTAATAGAAGGTTTCTCGAATGCTTGACGACTACGCAACTCGCGAAGAACGCCAGTTTTTTCAAATTTCTTCTTGAAGCGTTTTAGCGCTTTATCGATAGATTCGTTCTCTTTAATGTTGATAATGATCATAGTATTTACCTCTTTTCCCCATCAAAGGATGGACGGCAAATGTATGATTAAATCATTAATATTCAAAAAAGAATCGAATAATTGCTTATTTTAAGATCTCTCTAGATATAACGAGCTTTTGAATTTCAGAGGTTCCCTCTCCAATAGTACATAATTTAGCATCACGGTAGTATTTTTCGACTGGAAAATCTTTGGTATAGCCATAACCTCCAAATATCTGAACGGCATCGTTGGCTACTGCAACGGCAACTTCGGAAGCGTAATACTTAGCCATTGCCGATTCTTTAGTCAGTTTCTTACCCCTATTTTTTAAATCGGCGGCTTGTAAAATCAGCATTTCTGCTGCTTCGATGCGCGTAGCCATATCGGCTAGTTTAAAACTGATGCCTTGAAAATTAGCAATCGCTTGACCAAATTGATGTCTTTCTTTGGCGTAATTGGTTGCCGCAATAAAAGCTCCTTTTGCAATACCCAGAGATAAAGCAGCGATAGAAATACGACCGCCATCTAAAATTTGCATGGCTTGTTTAAAGCCCTCCCCCTCTTTGCCTAATAGGTTTTCTTTTGGTACACGGCAATTGTCAAAAATCATTTCGGTGGTTTCTGATGCACGCATGCCTAATTTATTTTCTTTTTTACCTGCAGTAAAGCCTGGTGTGTCTTTTTCTACTACAATAGCACTAATTCCTTTGGAATCGCCTTTTTCGCCAGTACGAACCATCACAACCGCTACATCGCAAGATTTGCCATGCGTGATCCAGTTTTTAGCACCGTTGATGATATAATGATCTCCATCTAGTACTGCGGTTGTGGTCATTCTAAGTGCATCTGAACCCGTATTGGCTTCTGTTAAACCCCATGCACCAATCCATTCGGCAGTAGCTAATTTGCTAAGCCATTTTTCTTTTTGCGTTTGAGAACCAAAATACATGATATGTCCGGAACACAATGAGTTGTGCGCAGCCATAGATAAACCAACCGAACCACACACCTTTGCAATTTCTTGAATGGCCGCCGAATATTCGAAATAACCTAAACCTGCACCACCGAATTCCTCTGGCACTAACATGCCTAACAATCCAAGTTCCCCCATTTTCTTAAGCGTTTCAACCGGAAAAATTTGGGCTTCATCCCATTCCATTACATATGGACGAATGTGTTTTTCAGCAAAATCTCTTGCCATATCTGCAACCATTTTGACACTTTCTGATTGGTTCATGTCAAAACCGTTTGTTACATTTTCATTGTTTATCATAGGTGTTTATTTTAATTCTAGGTAGGAATTAATAGTTCACTAAAGTAATAAAATTATCCGAATAGGGTTTTAATTTCTCTTGATAGTCGATCAAATTTAAATTGATTAAGAAAGCAAATGCAATTACTTCTGCATTCATTTGATGCATCAGTTTTCCGACTGCATCAACGGTTCCTCCGGTAGCAAGTAAGTCGTCGTGAATAACTACTCTTTTATTTGCTAAACTAGCCGATGCCTGCACTTCTATTGCAGCAGAGCCATACTCTAAATCGTAAGAAACTGTTAAAGTTTTACCCGGAAGTTTTCCTTTTTTTCGGATTGGAACAAATGGGATACCCAATTTATTTGCGATTAACATGCCAAATAAAAAGCCCCTGCTTTCTATTCCAACAATAACCTCTGGATTTAATTTTTTTAATTGATCGCAAAATGCTAAAGTGATTTCGGAGCATAAATTTGCGTCTTCGAAAATAGGCATGATATCTTTATAATCAATACCTGCTTTAGGAAAATCAGGTATACTTTGAATAACGGATTTGATTTTATTTTCTATCATTGAATAAGAATATATCGCTCAATTTTACGAAATATTTCTTCATTGATGAGTATAATTTTTTTTAAATCTGACTTGCTTTTAAACGCACCGTGCTGTACCCTATAATTTACCATTACCTTGGCTAATTTATATCCAATATAAGGATGCTGCGCAAGCTTTTCGAGGCTTACTTTATTTAAATCTATTCGTTTTACATTTGAGGTATCTAGGCTAAGATGGGTCGATATTTTAGCATAAACAGTTGTGTCGATACCATAGATTAATTGGATTTGTGTTAATTCAAAAAAACCACCTAACCTATTTCTATAATTAATAATTCTTCCGGCTAAATAACTACTCATATAAAATACCGAATCTAAAGCCACGCTATCACAAGAATTTAATTCCACTTTTTTAAGAACTTTTTTAGCAAAAAATGAATTGCTTTTGTGCTGTGATTTTCGACTAGATGAATCAGAAAAAATAATTTTCGATTGAGTTAGGTCGATAGCTTTTTGATCGATACTATAAATTTTTGCTAAATCTTTGACAGTATAAATTGCAGCACCCTTTTGAATATAATTAAAGATAATGGTTGCTTGGTATTTTGAAAATCCAATAGCTGTTAAGGCCGCAACACCAGCAGTATCAATAAAAATAGGCTTTTCACTTAATTTCTTATCGAAATATTTCTTATTTTTTTCGCCTGTTATACCAGTCGCACCTTTGAATGCATCGTTAATTGGGCTTACTGTAATTGTTGGCAAAGCCAAATCTGTACTCCATAATTGATGTTCAATTATGTTGTAAAAAGCAACAAACATCAGCATTGTTAATAATACATAAATTCCTCGACGCTCCTTTTTAGGGTAGCCCAAATACTCTCTCCAAAATCTTCCCCACATATGATTAATTAACTTTATAAATATATTAATTTAATATTCAACTGGTATCTTTTCCTAAGCTAATAGGAATACAGAAAATGGATATAATTAATAAGGAATCATTCGAAGATGCAATAAGAATAGGCAATCTACCGATGAACGGTATTGCAAGCATCTTGATGAAAATCATGAAAATTGATCAAATAAATCAATTATATGATAAATATCAAGATGAAAAAGGACTAGTATTTGTTGACGCTGTACTTAATTATTTAAATATTAAAATCGATATCAATGAGCAAGATGTAAAAAACATTCCTTTAGAATCTGCATTTATTGCCATTGCAAACCATCCATTCGGAGGCATCGAAGGATTAATCATGCTTAAAATATTAGGTGAAATTAGGCCGGAAATAAAATTAATGGCCAATTTTATTCTTAAAAAAATTCCGGCTATTCAAGATCAAATAATTGCCGTTAATCCATTTGAAGACTATAAGAATACGAGCAGTGTATCTGGCATTAAAAACACCATTAAATACCTTCAAAATGGCAATCCAATAGGCATTTTTCCGGCTGGAGAAGTATCTTCTTATCAAAGTCAAAAAAGAAAAATAACCGATAAAGATTGGAATCCGGTAATTGGAAAAATAATTACAAAAACCAAAGTGCCCGTTTTGCCAATTTATTTTGATGGAAACAATGGCTTATTATTTAATTTATTGGGTTTGATAAATCAGAAATTAAGAACCGCTCAATTACCCAATGAATTGTTAAATAAAAAAGGCCATATTATTAAAGTAAGGATTGGCAAATGCATTAAATACACTGATCTTGAATCTTTTGATTCGAATAGCAAAATGCTATTATACTTAAGAGCCAGAACCTATGCGCTTGCATCTGGGATTGAAGTAAAAAACATTCTTCATAAAAATATTTTTAAAATCAAGAAAAAACCAGCAGCAATTATTGCGCCTGTAAATGCAAAATTAATTCAAAGCGATATTTCCAAACTATCTATAAACAATCTTATTTTAACTGAAAAGAATTATCAAGTATATATTGCCAATTTTCAAGAGATACCTAATATTATACAAGAAATTGGCAGGCTTCGAGAAATTACCTTCAGAGAAGTTGGGGAAGGAACGAACAAATCTATAGACCTAGACAAATACGATATTTATTATAAACACTTATTTATTTGGGACCAAGAAGCCTTAAAAATTGTTGGGAGCTACCGCGTAGGTTTAGGCGATCAAATTATGGAACACCATGGAATAGGTGGTTTTTACATTAGAAATTTGTTTAAAATCAAAAAGGGATTTGGCCCAATCATGTCGAGTGGTCTGGAGCTTGGTAGGTCTTTTATTACAAAAGATTATCAACAAAAAGCCTTGCCATTATTTTTATTATGGAAAGGGATTTTAAAATTTGTGATTCAAAATCCTACATATCGCTATTTATTTGGACCAGTGAGTATCAGTAATAATTATTCAAAATTATCAAAGCGAATAATTGTGAGCTACTTAAAAAAAGAATGTAGTGACGATACCTTTGCAAATTTAATAAAAGCTAAAAAGCAATTTAAATTTGATACGCAAAACGAAACCACCCAAATTTTAATCGAAAAGAAAAATAGTATTAAATCCTTAGATACTATTATCTCTGATATTGAACAAAACCATGCCAAAGTGCCCGTTTTAATTAGGCAATACATTCAAATGAATGCGAAAATATTAGGCTTCAATATTGATCCAAAATTCAATGATTGCTTAGATGGATTTCTTTTATTAGACATCTTATTGATGCCTAAAGAAATGAAAGACCAATTGTCTAAATAACAAAAAAGGCCTGCCAGATTTCTCCGGCAGGCCCTTACATTAAACTGATTTTGATGAAATTATCTTACTACTACAAATCTAATAGTAGACGCAGTTTCTTTGTTGTATAAACGTACCATGTAAACACCCGCTTCTAAAGCACTAGCATCTATTGTTAAGTTTTGAACACCTGCACTAAAGTTTGTGTTATCAGCAATCGTAGCAATTACTCTACCATTAATATCTAACACTTTAACAGATAACTTAGCTGATTGCATTAAATTAAATGCAACCGTTGCATTGTTGTTTACAGGGTTAGGATACAATGCTAATTGATTCATCAATTTAGTATTGTCTACGCCTACTACACTGATCACAATGTTAGCTGAATCTTTTGTTGAACTGATACCGTTAGAAGCAGTTAATACAACTTTGTATGTTCCATTTGCAGCATAAGTATGAACTGGATTTTCAGCAGTTGAAGTATTGTTATCACCAAAGTTCCAAGAATACGATGAAGCAAAAGTTGATTTGTTAGCAAATGTAACTTTGAATGAATCTGTAACTGAAGTGAATTTAGCACTTGGTAATACATTAATAGTTACCAATGATGAATCCTTTTTAGTACTGATACCATTTGAAGTAGTTAAGATCACTTTGTAAGTTCCAATCGCAGCATAAGTATGTACTGGATTTTCGTCAGTTGAGTTAGCGGTATTATCACCAAAGCTCCAATCAAAAGTATAAGCATTTAAAGAATTGTTAGTAAACGTTGCTTTAAATGAATCTACTACTGTAGTGAAACTAGCAGTCATTGGTAACTCACTGTAATTTGCATTTTGTGGATCGAAATTAGCCCATGTTGCAGTCCAGTTGTCTGAACCAAATGCACCTACATAAGTAGTAGGACTAAAGAATGAATTGGTTAATCTTGTATTAGTGAAACTTGCTCTGTTCAATACTGGTGAACCTGTCATAGGTAAACAGTTTGGAGTTGCAGCAAATGGATCTGTTAACATCACATCTGTATTAGCCGGAATGATTGTATCTTTTTTACCTGCTCCATTAAACCATGCATTTACATCAAAAGTAATGGTCGTTGACAATTTTTTCAATGGTACTGCACTTCCAGAAATAATGGTATTTGACATTTGCAATAAATCGTTGTTTGCATTTTTAGCAGCTGAGTCACCTTCGATGTATACACCATTTGGCCATCCCATGAATACTGAATTGTATGCAGAACAAGATGTGTTTCTTCTTAATCTTAATGCATTGTTATATTTTGAACTTACAACTGTTGATGAAGTAACTTTTGGACCGATAGAAGTAATGTTTGAGAACAATGATTTTGTTTTTGGTGAAGCACCAGAACCAGTTGCATCGTTATCTGATTCGAAACTATTTGAATCTCCTGCTTGATCGGCAACATTCGCATCACGAACCGCTAAACCAAATTGCACTTTACCTGCATATCCGAAATCTGTATCGAAATCATCGTCAACACCTTTGTATGCAATTAAGTGTTTACAATCTACTGTACCACCAAACCACTCGAATGAATCATCACCATTATAACTTACCATTACGTAATCAATAACTGTTCCGCTACCAACACCACCCATGGTTAAACCATTGATTTCGTTGTTTGCAGAGAAAGGAATACCACTATATTCGATACGTACGTATCTGATGATACCTGAATTATCTGTTGCGTTTGTTCCACCATATTGACCATCACCAGCAGCGTTATTTACACCACCTTCGATAGTTGCTTGTCCACCAACTGGATTAATTGGCGCACTACCTAATACAATTATACCACCCCAATCACCATAAGTACGTGTACCTGCTGGCTCATCAGATGTAAAAATAATTGGCTTATCAACTGTACCATCGGCAATTAATTTTCCACCTCTTGTTACAATTAAGGCTCCTTTAGTTAATTTAATTCCTCTAACAATAGTACCAGCTTGAATGGTTAAAGTAGCATTTGAATCTACATAAACAAAACCATCCATACGGTAAATTCTATCATTAGTCCAAGTAGTATTACCTGTAATATGACCAGAAACTACTTGGTATTGAGGACCAGTGTTAATTGATACACTGATAGAATCTTTAGCAGAATACAATAAATTACTTGATGTTAACACAATTTTGTAACCACCATTTGATGCATAAGTATGTGAAGTATTTTTATTAGTATCTAAAGCTGTATTATCGCCAAAGTTCCAAGAATAATTAGTTGCACCTGTTGAATTATTTACAACAGTCACCACTTTATTTTGAACAGTTACGCTAAATGCAGCAGTTACTGTAGGAATATTGTAGTTTGTATTTTGTGGATCATAATTAGCCCATTTTGAAGTCCAATCTGAAGTACCGAAAGCACCGATATAAGTAGTAGGACTAAAGAATGAATTGGTTAATCTTGAATTGGTAAAACTTGCTCTGTTCAATACTGGTGAACCTGTCATAGGTAAACAGTTTGGTACAGCTGCAAATGGATTATTCAACATTACTTCGGTATTTTCAGTTAACACTGAATCTCTTTTACCAGCTCCATTAAACCATGCAGTTACATCAAAAACAGTGTTAACTGTAGATTTTTTCAAAGCTACTGTACTTCCAGAAACAAATGTATTTGACATTTGTAATAAATCGTTGTTTGCATTTTTAGCTGCTGAGTCACCTTCGATGAATACACCATTTGGCCATCCCATGAATACTGAATTATAAGCAGAACAAGTTGTGTTTCTTCTTAATCTTAATGCGTTGTTATATTTTGCATTTACAACAGTAGCCGAAGTTACTTTTGGACCGATAGAAGTAATGTTTGAGAAAATTGATTTTGTTTTTGGTGAAGCACCAGAACCAGTTGCATCGTTATCAGATTCAAAACTGTTTGAATCTCCTGCTTGATCGAAAACATTCGCATCACGAATGGCTAAACCAAATTGTACTTTACCTGCAAAACCGAAATCTGTATCGAAATCGTCATCTACTCCTTTGTAAGCAATTAAGTGTTTACAGTTAACTGTACCGCCAAACCACTCGAATGAATCGTCTCCGTTATAACTTACCATTACGTAATCTATAATTGTTCCACTACCAACACCACCCATAGTTAAACCATTGATTTCGTTGTTTGCAGAGAAAGGAATACCACTATATTCGATACGCACGTATCTGATGATACCTGAGTTATCTGCAGCATTGGTTCCACCATATTGACCATCACCAGCAGCGTTATTCACACCACCCTCGATAGTTGCTTGTCCACCCACTGGATTAATTGGTGCATTACCTAATACAATTATACCACCCCAATCACCATAAGTACGCGTACCTGCTGGCTCATCAGAAGTGAAAACAATTGGTTTGTCAACTGTACCATCGGCAACTAATTTACCACCTCTAGTTACAATTAATGTTCCTTTAGTTAATTTAATTCCTCTTACAATGGTACCTGGCTGAATAGTCAAAGTAGCATTTGAGTCAATGTAGATAAATCCATCCATACGATAGACTTTATCATTTGTCCAAGTGGTGTTAGTCGTGATGTGACCTGAAACCGTTTGGAACTGTGCTTTTGCAAAAGTATTTGCAAAAAACAAGATCATTACAGCAAGTAATAATTTTTTCATAATAGTTATGGGTTTTTTTTTCAAATTTAAACCGACAATATTATGCGAATGTTAAGAAGAAGTTATTTAAAAATGTTTATTCAACAAAAAAGCAGCCCTAAAGCTGCTTTTTAAAATCATATGAATATTTATTTTAAAACTTATAAGAAAGTGCAAATGAATAAGTAGTTCCAAAATTAGTTCGTTCAATTAATAGATCTTTCTCTGCATTGTAAACTTTGTTTTTGTCCATATCTTGATAATAATCTCTACTTTGATTCAAGATGTCTGAAATGGTCGCTTTTAATTCAAATTTATCTAAGAATGTTTTCGAAATTTGTAAATCAATTAAATTTCTTGGCGCTTCCCAAACGTTTTCATAACCTAAGAAACCAGCTTCTCTAATTCTTCTACCAATTACATTATATAAAATAGTTGCTCCAAAAGCGCTTTCTACATTATAATAACCCAACGAAGAATTGATTAGATAAGGCGATTGTCCTTGTAATGGTCTTATTGAATCCTGTACATTTGGATTGCCTCTTAAATCAACACTTGATTCAATTCTTGCAAAATTAGTAGCAATGGTAAAATTGTCCCAACCTTCCCAAGCTAATGCATTGAAATTATTTAAGAAGTTTAATTTCTTACGGAACTCTAATTCGATACCATAATTAACCGCCGATTTTACGTTTAAGAATGATTTAGTACGGTTACTTCCACCTAAATAAACTGCTTCGATTGGATCTTTAAAGTTTTTGTAAAATGCGGTTGCTGAAATTATTTCACCTGCTGTTGGATACAACTCGTATCTCACATCAAAATTATTGATTAACGCACGCTTTAAATTTGGATTTCCTAAAATTAAAGTATTCGTAATAAAATCTTCAAATTCGAAAGGAGCCAACTCTCTAAACTCTGGACGAGAAACAGTTTTAGAATAGGCTAATCTTAAATTTGCTTTTTCATTAATGGCATAAGTAAAATTAACTGACGGTAAAATGTCTATGTTAGTTGTATCTACTACTGTTTGACCTGTTGAAGAAGTAAGCGTTACATTGTTTGACTCTACTCTTGCGCCCCAAACTAATCTTACTTTTTTATTAATTCGACTATCAAATAAAATATAGGCTGCATTTAAATTGTTTTTTGCCGAATAATTAGCTGTTGGATTGGTAATGTCTTGTAAAATAAAACCATTTAACGGCCCAACAGTATCTTGTAAATTTCCTATATCAAAAATTTGAGATGGATCTAAAGATTTCATCGAATCTGTAAGTCCAAAACCTAGCTGTTTGTATGCAAAAAACCTTGCGTCAAATTCTCTCGATCTTTGTTGTGTCCAAACACCTGTTTTAATGATGCTTTTATCTCCCATTAAATCAAATGGAATAGTCAAATCAGAACTAAGAGAATAATTATCCTCGTTTAATTTTGAATAAAATTTTCTAGAGTTTTTATCTGGATTTTGACCAATCTGAACTAGATAAGGACTTTCTGGCGCCCAGGCTGCTTTACTATAAGCTAATGTTCTAGAATTTGGCTCATCTCTCAAAACTTTACTGTAACCTGCATTCACTCTCCATTTCATTTGATTTGCAAATTGCTTATCGAAATTTAACTGAGAAGACAATAACTTCTTACTAACGTATTCGTAAGAATAAGCTTTGATTAAAACTGTATCAGATTGACCTGACAATAAATCATATCCATCTCTTAATACCGTATTGTTATCGGTATTGATACTTAAAATATTTTTGAAGGATATTTTTGAATTTTCTCCAATTTGATAAGATGCATTTGCAATGGCACCCCATGCAACATTATTTCTGTAGTTATCATCTTTGAAATTAAATAACCTACCATCGTTATCAAAATCTTGTCTTTGAATTCTATTAAAACGATAAGTATTATTATAAGTAACACCAGCTACTAAACCTGCATCTCTTCCCGCAATTTTAGTTTTTGAACCGTATAACATTTGAAAATTTGAACCTGGTATTGCCGTTTGTTTTTCGTATCCCCAATCATTTGTAACAGTTCGTGTTATAGCAGCTGTTTTGTATACGCTACTAGGGAAATCGGCTCTTGCAGGTAAATCTTTTACAAAATTTCTGCTACCATCATCAATTCCAAAAAAATCGTATTTGCCTTTTGTTGAATTTTGATAAAAAGCTTTTCCGGTTGAGGCATCGTTATAATTAGAACCAACTGTTACACTTAAAAAAGGTTCGTCAGGAAAATCTTT
>CANNIS010000053.1 GCA_947505035.1 Sphingobacteriales bacterium | reverse complement strand
TTAAATTTAAAAATATATTTGGATTCAGCGTAGAAAAATAAAAAAGGGCCGAAAAGATTGCTCTATTCGACCCTACATCTACCTATGAAAAACATGCACTTGCGTGCATTTCAAATATAGTAATTGTATCAACTTTTTCTAAAAAAAAATGAACTTTATGCCCTTTAAAGCCAAAAACGGCCTTCTTGCTATCATAATTGTACTTTCTACACTTAGTATGGCATATGCGCAAGGTGAAATCGAGACCTTAAAACATTATTCGATGACAGAAATTCGTCAGATTCAAGAAAAAGCTCCCAAAAAGTTGATCGTTGATGTTTACACTGATTGGTGTTCTTGGTGTAAAAAAATGGACAAAAACACCTATCTAAATCAAGCCATTATCAAGCAATTAAATGAAGATTTTTACTTTGTTAAATTGAATGCAGAAACAAGAGACAGTATACTTTTTGATAATAAAATGTTTACCTATAAACCACAATATAAAGCCAACGAATTAGCACTTGCTTTATTGAACGGACAAATGTCTTATCCTTCTACTGTTTTTTTAGATGAAAAATTTGCTTTGTTAACAGTAGTTCCAGGATACCTAACGCCCAAAGACTTGAGCCCTATCTTAAAATATTTTGGAAAAAACTTTCATTTAAAAATGAAATGGGATGAATTTATAAAAACCAATTCCGAAAAATAATTTCGGAATTGGTTTTAAGTTATGTTTAATAAAATTAATCGTTATGAACATGTTCCACTTCAAACATAGTAGCATAATTATTTGCTAATGTTGCAGAATATGGATGAACCATAACCATAGAATACTTTGAAAAATCCACGTTATTATACATTTTAGATATATCAACTTTTGTGTGAATTTCAGGTGCTAATCCGCTACCTACAATGGCTTTATAAGTTCCAGGGAATGTTAAATTAATCTTTTTAACATTATTGATTGTTGGAGAATTCATTCCACCATAAAGTCCAACGTGGTGTTGAAACATTTTTGACATTCCCATCATTGAAGGCGAAGAAGAACAAGTACCTTCCGATTTTAGGAAAATGTAACCTGTGTTCCAAGACCAATACATACCTGCAGCTCCTGTAGCAGGATCTAAAACTCCAGTACGACTAGTTAAAGGCATGGTATTTCTTAAACTGTCCACACCAATAATTAAACGTACGCCAACATATTCACCAGCTGGAATATTCTTCAAATTGATTGTTCTTGTTGAATCGTATGCCTCTTTTACTAAAAAATAACTACTATCTGTTGGATAAGTATAAACCGAACCGTCTGCCTTTACTAATTCAATATTACTCACAAAATAATTAAACAATGAAAAATTCATTGTATCGTTATTCGCTGTTATATAATTTTGACCAAGATTAAAAGTGGAAGCACCAAATAAGTGTTCAAAATAAATAGATACTGGTCCAGAACCTGTTGGTGTTGGTGCAACTTCTTCTTTTTTACAAGCAGTTAAAAATACTCCTGAAAATAATACTGCAATAATTAATTTTTTCATATCTGATTTTTTAAAATGAGTAATTGATTCCTACCATTAACCTACCTTGGTGTTTGGCATTGGAATCGTTAAAATGTGAATAAATAGGCGATTGTACACTCATAATTATGGCATATTGATGATAAAAATAATCTAACTCCAAAACACCATTTATTATTGTACCATTACTTGCCAGTTGTTTAATTTTTTGATTTATATCTAATGATGCAAATTCTATCGCAGATCCAATACTTGGCATAATTACATGATCATTGAAATGGTATTGATAGAACAAATGCATATTTGAATTTAATCTATTTGCAAAACGATATTCGTTTGGATTCGTATTGGTAATTCTATAATTGACGTCAATATTAAATCCAAAGTCAGAAGGTGACTTCAGAAAATATCCTAACGACAACAAATAATCAAAACTTCCTGTGCCAGGTTGAATATGCGGATCTAACATACCGCCATAATCTAAATCTTGGTATTGACCTGTTGGTGCTTTTATTCCAAAACCTATAAAAAGGCGCTGTTTATTATGACTAGAATCAATATTTCTGTTTAAAATTTGATATCTTCCTACAAATGTTAAATCCCCTAGACCTAAAACCTGTTGTTTTAGATTATCTTCCATAACCAAACGGTTATCCATATAAGGAATTGCAAATAATAATTGAACTTTTGGGGTTGGATAATACATTGCCCAAAGTTCTGTTGTCCTGTATGATCTATAATTTAACTTTCCACTGTTATTGGAATTGTAGTTTCCACTTGCATTGGTATGTATCATTCCTAAATCGGAATAAGAACTGTACCTATATCTCAGGCCTATTGTGTTTTTATTGTAGTTAGGGTTTAGTCCTACATACATATTACACATATCACAACCCGCTTTTAGAGTAGAATAGCTTATAATCATCAGGAAAAGAAAATATATTCTTTTCATTTGATCTGTTTAAAATAAGAAATTGTTATGCAATTTTTATACTAAAAACAGGTGTTTGGGAGGAGGAGATAATTTATTTAAAATTATAGAGTGATATAATTCTGCGTTATAATAAAATGCAATATAAGAATAAGTCACCATTGGAACTTGATTTTTAATGGCCTTTACATGCGCTGAAATATTTAAATCATCTTTAATTGGGAGACTACTAATTGGGGAAGCGTTTTCCTTTTCGATTTGTTTTTTTAAGTAACATTTTCCATCACACTTTAACTCAGGCTTAGCCTTGTTAATACAATACTCTTTAATAATGTAAGCTTTGTTAAGTGTATAGGCGACAAATGGAGTTACAGCCTTTGACATGGCCATTAAATACATAATTAAAACTAAAAATGTAATCCCCTTTTTCATATTTCTTTTACAAAGTTAAGAAATAAAAAAAGCTTTCTGAATATACAGAAAGCTTTTTTTGGGGTGGATGATGGGGCTCGAACCCACGACCCTCGGTACCACAAACCGATGCTCTAACCAACTGAGCTACAACCACCATTTCTAATTATTGCTAATTGGAGCACAAATGTAGCATTCTCTGCCTATTTTCGCAATAATTAATGAAAAAATCTGTTCTGTTACAAATGAATTGATATTTTTGAGGATGTTCGAAATTTTCAATACCAAATTCAAGCAGTATTCGGCAAGTATTTTTGCAAATCAGCAAGGCTGGAAAATGCTCATTGGCCTTTCTATTTTAGCAAGAATGATCCTTTTTCTAACAGATGGCCATAACAGCGATTTTGATTTTTTCGAAAATTGGGCCGACAGAATTGTACAATTTGGCTTTAATAATATTTATTCTATTCAAGTAGACCGATTTGAATGTGATTACCCTCCTCTTTATTTATATGTGGTTGGCGCCATTGGTCACTTATTTAATTTCTTTCAATGGCCTATTCATACCCACTTTTTTGATAGCTTTTTAAAAAGTTTTAATTTAATAGTAGAGCTTGTTTTCTTACACCAGTTTTATAAAATCAGTAAGCAAAAAATATTCTTACTATTGATGCTAATTTCTCCTGTAACGCTATTAAATGCTTATGGTTGGGGGCAAATTGATATCATTTATGCCATCCTTATTTTTTGTAGTTTGTATGCTTTGATTGATAAAAAAATTTATTGGTCGGCATTTTATTTAGGCCTATCGCTGAGTTTAAAATCTCAAACACTTTTATTTTTACCTCTTTTTGGATTGCTTTTAATTGTTGCGGAAAGCAAATGGATCGATAAATTCAAAGCGCTTTTATTATTTGCCATTGTATTCCTGCTTCCTAATTTACCATTTATACTATGGGCTCCAAACCCAATGGATTCAATCAATCCACACCTTACCGCAGCCGGTAGATATAATTTTATTTCTGTCAATGCCTTTAATATTTATTGGGCATTATGGGCCGATTTTCAATTGAAATTAAAATTATTATTTCCTCCAAACAATATTTTGGTGCTAGGATTGATTAGCAGAAAATGGCTAGCTTATGGTTTATTTACCATTATCTATACTTGGTTATTAAGCCTTTTATCAAAACATAAATCTCCAGAACAAATCTTTCGCATTTTTGCATTCTTTTGCTTTTCTTATTTTATGTTTTTACCAGAAATGCACGAAAGGTATTTATTCCCCTTTTTTATTTTTAGTGCTTATTTATGCAGCTTTAATTTCAAAGAATTTAAATACTTATTGATTGTATCTATATTGCATAGCCTTAATTTATTATGGGGTTGGGGCGAACAAAAATACATTAAAACCCAAATCCCTTTTGAATTAAGCAGATTGGTGGCATTCATAACCTTTACTGTTTGGTGTGCCTATGCCATTCCATTTTATCGTTTCTTTTACCCTTCTAAAGCACAAAAGTGAAATGAGTATTTATTTATATACAGATGGTGCAGCAAAAGGAAACCCCGGAAATGGTGGTTATGGCGTGGTATTAAAATCGGGGCATCATTATAAAGAAATGGCTGGAGGTTTTAGACTGACCACTAATAATCGCATGGAATTATTAGCTGTTATTATTGGTTTAGAAGAAATAAAAAAAGAAAAAGCAATCATTCAGGTATATTCTGATTCTAAATATGTAGTAGAAGCAATCGAAAAAGGTTGGCTATTTAATTGGGTCAAGAAAGATTTTAAAGACAAGAAAAATAAAGATTTGTGGTTACGCTTTTTGAAAATTTACGACAAGCATCAAGTAAAGTTTCATTGGATAAAAGGGCATGCCGGGCACCCAGAAAACGAACGCTGCGACCAATTAGCGGTCGCAGCTGCCGAACAAAAAGATTTACCCGCAGATAGCGGCTATGAATCAAGTTTAGTTTAAACAATAGGTGTTACTGGCGAAAATTCTGCCATAAAACCTTCTGCTTGTTCAACCATGGCTTTAGAGCCAATAAATATAGGTGAGCGTTGATGTAAGGAAGTAACTGGTAAATCTAATATTCTATTTAAACCATCGCTTGCTTTCCCTCCTGCTTGTTCAATTAAATAAGCCATTGGATTACACTCATAAATCAATCTTAATTTACCATTTTCGGCACCATAAGTTGATGGATAAATAAAGATTCCGCCTTTCAATAAATTACGGTGAAAATCGGCAACCATTGATCCAATATATCTAGAAGAATAAGGTCTATTGGTTGCGTCATCAATTTCTTGACAATATTTTAAATATTTTTTTACGCCATCTGGAAAATGAATATAATTTCCTTCGTTGATAGAATATAATTTACCCGTTTCAGGAATACTCATTTGCGGATGAGATAAACAAAACTCGCCTATACTTGGATCAAGTGTAAATCCGTTTACGCCTTTACCTGTTGAATAAACAAACATGGTAGAAGAGCCATAAATAATATATCCAGCAGCCACCATTTCTCTTCCACTTTGTAATGCCTCATCCTCAGTAGAAAAGCCAGTTTCGTGGATTCTACGATAAATTGCAAAAATAGTTCCTACAGAAACATTTACATCGATATTCGAAGAACCATCTAGTGGATCTATACACACCACATACTTTGCATCTTTAGAGATTTCGGAATTATTAATTGGAATCACATGGTCGTTTTCTTCGGATACAATTAAACAACATTCTCCACCTGCTTTTAAGGCAGCAATAAATTGTTCGTTTGCAAAAACATCTAATTTTTTAACCTGCTCCCCTTGAATATTGGTGTCGCCGGTTTCGCCAAGTATATTCACCAATCCGGCTTTGTTTACTTCTCTGTTTACAATTTTAGCCGCTATGGCTAAATCTCTAATTAATCTGGAGAATCCACCTTTAGCAAATGGAAAATCCGTTTGCTTTTCGATGATGAATTGACCAAGTGTGATCATTTGTGGCATAGGTATATTTTGTTTTTATAGGTTCGTCTTTTTACCGATTTCTATTACTTCTACTTCCGAAATTTTCCCTTCGTGAATAGCAAATCGAATCAATGTTCGCATAATATGTAATCCTTGCTTGCCTGCAGCACCGGGATTCATATGTAACAAATTTAATTTTTTATCTTGAATAACTTTTAAAATATGTGAATGTCCTGAAATAAATAGCTGAACGTTTTCTTTTTGCAAAAATGCTTTCACGTTTGGAGCATATTTGCCTGGGTAACCGCCAATATGTGTCATCATTACTTTGATGCCTTCGCAATCAAATAACTGAACAAAAGGATGAACGATGCGAATGTTTTGTCCATCTATATTTCCGTAGACTCCCCTTAATGGTTTGAATTCACTTAGTTTATCGGATACATGCAAATCTCCGAAATCTCCGGCATGCCATATTTCGTCTACTACTTTAAAGTATTGGTATACTTCTTCTGGGAAATAACTATGCGTATCCGATAATAATCCAATCCTTTTCAAGCAATAAAAATAAACAAAAAAGTCTCCTCTTTTTCAAGAGAAGACTTCTTTTTTGGTAATAATAAACTATACCTTTTTTACATTGATAGCGTTTAATCCTTTTTTACCATCCTCTTCTTCATACTCGACTTGATCTTCTTTGTCGATTTTGTCGATGAGACCTGAAACGTGAACGAAAATTTCTTTTCCTGATTCGTTGTCTTTAATAAATCCATAACCTTTAGACTCATTAAAGAATTTTACTGTACCTAAACTCATAAAAAAATAATTAGTTGAATATTCTAAGATAATTAAAAAAAAATCGAAAAAACGAAAATATTTTTTTTTAAACGCTCATTAAAAGATAGTTAAGTAGGGTTTTAAATGTTCAATATAGGCCTCAGCGTAGGTATTTTGAGCTTTATAGATATGAAAATGACTGTTTTGGGTTGTTGTGTTGCGTTTCTGCAAAACAAAGATTTGACGGATAATAGCTGTGTTTTCGAAAGAGTGAATATGAATGATTTTGTCAATAAAAAGCTGGTGTCGCTTAGCCAAATGATTGATTTCCGCTTCAGATTCGGGAAGAATAATAGCAATTTTGCCATTTTCATTTAATAGCCGGCTTGATTTTTCGATCCAATCCGCCAACAGGTTTGTAGGTGCATGTCTTGCACGATTTTTGGCGAGATCTTCGGAGGCTAAAGAGTCTGTAAAAAAAGGAGGATTACTAATGATTAAATCGTAAGTGTTAGCGCTATCAAATGCTTCGAAATCGGCCTGAATAACTTGCATATTTGCTGCCCATGTTGAATGAGCAAAATTAGCTGCCGCTTGACTTGCTGCGGCAGCATCTAATTCTATAGCTGTGATTTTTGCATTTGGAAATTGTTGGGCTAACATTAAACTCAACACACCGGTTCCGGTGCCAATATCGAGCACAGAATTTACATTGGTAAACTTTGGTAATGTAGCCAGCAAAACCGCATCTGTTCCCACTTTCATGGCGCATTGGTTTTGCGCTATGCTAAATAATTTGAATTGAAATAAATGGTTATTTTTAGTTCGACTCAATCGTTTTTTCTAATGAAGTTTCGAAGCTTGATTTGTATTTCGACACATGACCAAAACTTTGCTCATCTATTAAAATATCACCAGCAGTAACCGTTCCTAATAAAGTATATTCGATAGCAGAAGTGGCCGCAATCTCAATAAATTCGGCTTGTTTAGCTTCTGGAACACTTACTACAATTCTGCCTTGTGCTTCTCCAAATAAGAAAGCATCTTTTCTAATGTCTTCTTCAGATTCAATTTCGAAACCTAAATTTCTTGACATGGCAGATTCCATAAGCGTAATAAATAAGCCTCCATCGGCAACATCATGAGCCGAAACAATCGCATGAGATTCAATAAGCTGTTTAATGAATTGATGGGTATCGTATTCTTTGTCTAAATCGAAGAATGGTGCCGGTGATGATTTTATTTTATGGTAAGAATACAAATACTCCGAACAGGCAATATCATTTTTAGATTCGCCAATTAAATAAATTGCGTCACCTACATTTTTAAAATCTAAAGTCATCATGCTAGATTTAGTATCGAGTATGCCTAACATGCCTATTGTAGGGGTTGGAAATACCGGCCCCTCATCTGATGATTGATTATAAAAACTAACGTTTCCGCCAGTTACCGGTGTTTCAAATTTTGTACAAGCCGAACTCATTCCTTTAATTGCAGAAACAAATTGCCAATACACTTCCGGAATATATGGATTACCAAAATTCAAACAATTGGTAATGGCAACAGGCTCCGCACCAGCACAAGTAATATTTCTAGCGGCTTCTGCAACTGCAATAGCACATCCAATTTCTGGATCTGCATGTACATATCTTGCATTACAATCTACTGTTAAAGCAATGGCTTTATCTGTACCTTTTATATTTACAATTGCGGCATCTGCAGGTTGGTTAGTAGACATATTTGCCACGCCCACCATGGAATCGTATTGACCGATTACCCATCTTTTAGATGCAATATTTGGATGTTTAATTAAAAACTCTGAAACCGCTACAAGGTCTGTAGGCTCTGCCACTTGATCAATATTGAATTTTTTATTTTCTTGAAAATAAGCTGGCTCTTTATATGCTCTATGATAAACTGGCGCACCTCCACCTAAAACTAAATCATCTGCAGGAACATCGGCAACCAATTCATTATTCATGTAATAATGTAAACGCTTGGTATCTGTTACTTCTCCAATAATGGCGCAATTTAAATCCCATTTTTCAAAAACAGCTTCCACTTCTTTTTCTCTGCCTTTGGTTACTACAATTAACATTCGCTCTTGAGATTCTGATAATAGAATTTCGTATGGCTTCATGTTTTCTTGACGCGTGGGAACTTTATCTAAATAAATGACCATTCCATGTTCGCCTTTAGCAGACATTTCGGAGTTAGAACAAATAATACCTGCTGCTCCCATGTCTTGCATGCCAACAACTGCACCTGTTTTAATCACTTCGAGTGTAGCCTCTAATAATAATTTTTCTTGAAATGGATCACCAACTTGAACCGCTGGCAAATCGTTTATCGAATCTTCTGTAATATCTTTTGAAGCAAACGCAGCTCCATGTATACCATCTTTGCCTGTTGCAGAACCAACAATATATACCGGGTTTCCAACACCATAAGATGTAGCAGAAACTGTTTCTCCAACATTTACAATACCCGCAGACATGGCATTAACTAAGGGATTGATATTATAACATTCGTCGAAGAAAACCTCTCCACCAACCGTTGGAATGCCAAATGCATTGCCATAATCTCCAATACCTTTTACCACGCCTTTAATTAACCATTTGGTTCGGTCTAAAGCTAAATCGCCAAAACGCAAAGAATTTAATTGTGCAATGGGTCTTGCACCCATCGTAAAAATATCTCTATTGATTCCACCTACTCCAGTAGCTGCACCTTGATAAGGTTCTAATGCAGATGGATGATTATGGGATTCTATTTTAAAACAACAAGCAATACCATCTCCGATATCTACTAAACCGGCATTTTCTTCGCCTGCTTTAGCCAACATTCTTGGACCATCTTTTGGTAAAGTTTTTAACCATACAATAGAATTTTTGTATGAGCAATGCTCGCTCCACATCACAGAAAAAATACTTAACTCTGTAAAATTGGGAACCCTCCCTAATATTTCATTTATTTTTTGATATTCTTCGGGAAGTAAGCCAAGTTCTTTAGCTGTTTCGAGGGTGGTTAATTGCGTCTGTTCCAATTGATTTTTTTTTTGAGCTGATGCAAAAATAAGAAATTTATAGGCTTGAAACAGTACTGTTGATAATTATCAAATCAATGCTTTTTCAATAGCTTTTTAAGCATTAATTTGAATTGATAAAATAAAGAGTACTTACGATAAGATAAAATAAAATAAGGGGCTAATTGGCTACCTAATTTAGATTTATACTCTGCAACACCTTGAATATTAGCACCTAAAAGGTCAACTGTAGGAATACCTATTTTGCTAAAATGATCAAAAATGGCAAAATATAAGGCAGTTTGCCCCTGTGTTTCTGGCACACCACCGGTAATGGAAATTAAATAGGCTTGTTGCTGGTCAAATGTTAATAAAGCAGATCCTTTTAAATTGGTCGATTCATAAAGTCCAAATACTGCTAATTGCTGTTGATGATAAAAAGTATTGATCCAATGCTTCACTTGTTGCTCTTCTGCTTTACCCATTCCATTTTTCAGCATCATTTTTAAATGTGTAGTAATAATGGAATCTAAATTTGTTGTCTCTATTTTAACTTGAATGGCTTCGTTTTGAGCAATTTTATTGATTTGTCTACGAATGTTTTCTGAAGGTTTTTTTTCATCTATCAATAAGGCCTTATGTAAGGTATAATATAAGTGATGAGTAAAACCCGACCAAATAAATGCCCTGATATCGTTAAACTTAGGTGATAATTTTAATTCAATGGTATGGTACTCCGTTTTTAAGGCTAACAACATTTGATTTAAAGCTTGATTGACCACAAAATCTTTTAAAGAAGCATTGATAAAAAAAGGCGTATAAAAAAAATGAGTGGGTAAGGCGGCATTTTTTTTATGAACGTATAATACCAGGGCCGCACAAAACACCGATTGATGGTAACAGGCATAATAAATTGCTTGTTTGTGATAGCTTGATGCAATTAACTGAATGTTTCGAGCATCTTGATACCAAAGGCTTTGGTCGTATTGAATTAGTAATGCATCCCATTGATTAGGATTGATTTCTTTGAAATGCATTGCTTTGTTCATATTTACCAAACGAATAAAATGGCTATTTATTTTTAACTACGAAATAGGGCTTAACTTGTACTTGCCAATTGTTTGCAAACAACATTTCTTCGTAGCTTTCACCAAGCCCTAAATCAATATATAAATAATTTGCTCTAGCATGTTGGATTAACAGATTTACATTTTGAATATCAAAATCTTTATTTTTTGCATGTAAAGGACTTAAACCTGCTAATAAATAAAGGGTTTGGTCTTGTTCCTTGGTACAATAAAAATGTACAAAACCTATTTGGTCTTGATTATATAATACTTGCATCCAAATTTGATAAGGCATCTGTATAGCCAATTGGACCATTTCCTGAAGCTTAGCTATCGCTATGTTTTGTTCAACAAAATAAGTATTTAAAAGTGCTAAATTTTCGAGATTAAAAGCCAGTGTTTCGAAACGAAATTGACTAGATTTAACATAACTTGCATGTTGTAAATCTATTAAATAAGTATAATGCTGAACAACCTTAAAACCTAGCCAGGTAAAGGGTCTGGCATCGGTAAATTGAATGGGCATTTTTAATTCAATATTCGAAAATGTGGTATTTAGGTGTTTGACGAAATCTAAAAAAAGTGCGGATTCTTTATG
>CANNIS010000052.1 GCA_947505035.1 Sphingobacteriales bacterium | reverse complement strand
TTTAATTGAGCTTATAACTAGTTTTTGCTTGTTTTCCTTTTAAAGGATGGTTTACCATTGAACTTTGGTTTGCTACCTGGATTATAAACAGGTGCTTCTCCAAATTTTTCAGGAACCGGATTTTTTGTAATTGTCATATTCAACAATTGTTCAATTGGTAAAAACTTATATTGATCTTTTGGTGTAATAAATGTAATGGCTGTACCCGATTTATCTGCCCTAGCGGTCCTACCGATTCTATGTACATAATCTTCTGGATCTGGTGGTACATCGTAGTTTACCACTAAACTAATACCATCTACATCAATTCCCCTAGATAAGATATCTGTACCAATCAGCATTTTGACTTCTTTGCTTTTAAACAAACGCATAATGTGCTCTCTTTCAGATTGATCAAGATCACTATGAAAAGCTTTAATTGAAAGTCCAGCGCGTTGAAAATCGCGGTTTAATAGCTTCACTTTATCTTTAGTGGACGCAAATATGATTACTGTTTCATCTTTATAATCCTTTAATATTTCAATTAATAAAGCATTTTTTTGGCTATCATAAACCATATAAGCCTGTTGGTTAATATTTTCTTTAGGTTTAGCTAAATCAATATTTACTTGAACAGGATCAATTAATATTTTTTCTGCAAGTGTTCTTATTTTCGGCGGCATTGTGGCAGAAAACAGAATAATTTGGGGTTTATTGGGTATAAATTTTATGATTTTCATGATATCATCATAAAAACCCATATCAAGCATTCTGTCGGCTTCATCTAACACAATATGTTTAACATGTGATAAATTTAACTTGCCTGTCATACTCAACATAGACAATAAGCGTCCTGGTGTAGCAATGATCATATCTGCGCCTTCATTCAAAGCCTTTTTTTGTTGTTCCCAAGCATGTCCATCACCACCACCGTATACAGGAATACTGCTTACATCTAAGAAATAAGAAAAGCCTTCAATTTGTTGGTCAATTTGTTGGGCTAATTCTCTTGTTGGGGCTATTATAATGGTATTTAAATGCCTTATATCATCTTTAATGATTTTATTCAAGATGGGTAATACAAAAGCGGCTGTTTTACCAGTTCCTGTTTGCGCACAAGCAATTAAGTCTTTATCTGCTAAAATTAAAGGAATAGTTTGGGTTTGTATGGGTGTGGGTTTAGTAAAACCCATTGAATCAAGACCATCTAAAAGTCTTTGATCAAATTGGAAATTTTCGAAATTCAATATTTTATTTTTTTCAAAGATACGCCTAAGAAACGAATCCACACAAAAGATTCCATTTTTATTAAAATACGCATATCTTTAAAAATTCAATCTTTCTATTTATGTCTGTAAAAAGAAATGCAGCGCTCGGCTTTATTTTCATCACTGTACTCATTGATATTATTGGTTTAGGGGTAATTATACCTGTTTTGCCAAAATTGATTTCGCAATTATCCGGTGGCGGAATTTCTGACGCAGCAATTATTGGCGGATGGCTCACTTTTGCCTATGCCATTATGCAATTTTTCTTTTCTCCTATTTTAGGTGGTTTAAGTGATCGTTTTGGCAGAAGACCCGTTTTACTTATTGCTTTGTTAGGGCTCGGAATTGATTATGTTTTTATGGCCTTCGCTCCCACCATTGCTTGGCTTTTTATTGGTAGAATTATTGCTGGTATTTCTGGAGCAAGTATTTCTACTGCTACAGCTTATATAGCGGATATTTCTACTCCAGAAAAAAGAGGCCAAAACTTTGGTTTAATAGGTGCTGCTTTTGGTTTAGGCTTTATTATTGGCCCTGTAATTGGTGGTATATTTAGTCAATATGGTACCCATGTTCCCTTTTTAATTGCAGCGGGTTTAAGTTTATTGAATGTTATATATGGCTATTTTGTCTTACCAGAATCTTTATTAGCCGAAAATAAAAGGGCTTTTGATTGGAAAAGAGCTAATCCATTTGGTTCTTTAAAACACCTTAAAAAATATCCACTAGTAAGTGGATTGGTGGTCTCTTATTTCTTGATAAATATTGGAACGCATGCGGTACAATCCAATTGGACTTATTATACGATGTTAAAATTCCATTGGGACGAAAAAATGGTTGGTTATTCATTAGGATTTGTGGGAATAGTAATTTCCATTGTGCAAGGTGGATTAATTCGAAAAATCAATCCAGTTTTAGGAAATGCAAAATCTGTTTACCTCGGTTTTTCCTTATTTACCATGGGCATGGTTTTATATGCATTTGCCACAGAAACTTGGATGATGTTTGCTATTATTGTTCCTTATGCTTTTGGTGGTATTGGCACTCCTGCTTTACAAGGTATAATTTCTTCCGAAGTACCCGCAAATGCACAGGGTGAATTGCAAGGAGCTTTAACGAGTGTGTTAAGCTTAACCTCTATTATTGGTCCTTTATTGATGAATAACCTATTTGCTTACTTTACCAGTTCTAAAAGTGTGGTGTATTTTCCGGGGGCGCCATTTATTATGGCCGCTATATTAATTGGCACTAGTTTAATTTTAGCCTATCGTTCCTTGCATTTAAAAGCTAAACAATAGCACTTATTGTATAAGTTAACCCATTCATTTCAAATTGATCGTTGATGCTTTTGCCTAACATTTGTTGTGCAATTGGAGCAATTGAAGAAATTACAAAAATGTTCGTATCATCTATTGCAATTTGTCCATAAGCAATGGCAATATAAAAACAAGCTTTATCTGTTTGCACCATTGATCCTAATTGAATTTTTTCTGCCTTATTTTCGGGGTTGATTTTTTGCAAAAAACTGATTTGATTTTCTAGCTCGACTAGTTGCAATCTTAATTTTTCTTGTTCATGTTGCATCATGGCTCGACCTGTTTCATGCTTATCACCGGCAGTACTTTTGGTGTCGTTTTTTGCATCATTCGTTAAATCATTTAAACTACTAGTAATAAATAGTTTAGCAGCATTTAATTTATGCTGAATTGCCAGATATAATTTTAATTTTAAGACATTATTTATCATCAAATATTCTTTAATTTTTAAAAAAAATAGCCCTGAATTTTCGAGACCTATAATTGAATAAACGCCAAAGAATATCCAGAAATTATTTCTGCATTAATGGAAGAATTAACATTCCAAATAACTAATGCAAGCCCAGGAATAAAATTTAAAATTAAGCAGTTAAAACTCCTTCTTTAATCCTTCTACAATTTCAAAAACAGCTGGACAATACAAAGTATTTTGTAATGTGATATCTGCAATAGACCTAAATTGTTTATCACCTGTATGTGGATATCCTCTACATGCTTCGGGTCTTGCTTCGTAAACACTGCAATAATTATTTCCTTTTAAAAATGGACAAGGTGCGCCATTGTGCACAAAATCGCCATCTTCGTCCATATGTAAGTACTTAGTCATCAAGTCTTTAGGCTTAATTTTTAGGAACCTTGATAAACGATGAATATCTTCTTCTTCGAAAGTTGGACTAATGGTTTTGCAACAACCTGCACAGGTTAAACAATCTATTTTTTGAAATGCTGCTTCGTGGTGTTTATCTACAATTTCTTGTAGATCTCCTCTCCTAGTTCTTTTTAAAACTTTAAAAAAATCTTCATTTGCTGCTAGCATTTTTTTTGCTTTTCTAGCAAAAGCTTTTAAATCAATTTGCATTTCTTTAATTTATAAATTATTTAATTGTTTTAACGCCAAGTTCAGTCAATATAAAATCGGCATGATCTACTTTCTGAGCTACCCACAATACATACCTAATATCACAACCAATTGACCTAGAATATGCATCATTCCAAGCAAAATCATTGATGGTAGCCTCGTAAGCTCTGTCAAAATTCACGCCTACTAAATTACCATTTTCATCCATAATTGGACTACCCGAATTTCCACCAGTCGTATCTAAATTGTATAAAAATGCAACGGGTACATCTTTTCCATCTTTAGTGGTAAATTGACCGTAATCTTTTTGTTGATGTAAGGTTCTAAAAATTTCGGGTAAATAATAATCACCTTCGTTTGTTCCTTTTTCAATTAAGCCAGTTAAAGTGGTTAATGGTTTCATATAGGTAGCATCTACTGGCGTAAATCCTTTTACATGACCATAAGTTAAACGCAAAGTACTGTTGGCATCGGGTATAAAATCCGACTGTTTGAACAAAATACTTACATTCACATAATCGGCCAAAAGCTTATTCAGCCTACCTGTTCTGTCTTTTCTAAGGCTATTCATTTGATCAATTTCTACTCTAGCATTACTCGCTAAATCTATCATTGGATCTTTGAATTTCAGGAAATCCTTTACTGATAAATTAAATATTTCATCGATTTCTTCTGCTTCGGTAAATTCCGATTTTGAAAAAATTCGGTCAATATGTTTTGTTAATAAAGCATCCCAGTTAGTTCCCTTTGCTGTAGAAATTCCTTTAATTATATTAAATTGTTCTTTAGCAGATAAGTTTAATCCATCTAATAAAATTCGTTTCAATAATAATTTATCAGTGGCTGAAACATAAGTAGAATAAGCATCTTTAGCGTTTTTTAAGATCGTAACTTTACTTTCTTGATAAACTTTATCTTGATTTTCTGCCTTAGTTTCTGCAATTTTCTTTTGTAAACCGAGCACTTGATTGGCTACACTAAAAGCGGTAGCACTTGTAAATACTTGATCTAAAACTAAAAATTTCTTTGCATCAGCAAAAAATTCATCGTATACCATATCTATGTTTTGCAACATTTTACCATACTGTTTAATTAAAGTAGTATCGGCGTTAATAAATGCTTGTAATTCTTTTTCTTGCGCAAATTTTTGATTCACTAAATCTATGCCTTTCAACCCTTTTAATTTACCTCTGTAGTTCTTTAAAACATTGGCTTTGCGTTTAATTTTAGCAGCTTGTTTTAATTCTAATTCTTTAGTAATAGAGGTAGCCTCCATTTGTTTGTTTTGCCAATCATATAAATTTGAAATATAAGGCAGTTGAAATTGCTCTTGATATTGAATATATTTTGCTGGATAATTTCTAAATGTTCTACCTGGATAACCTAAAATAAAAACAAAATCACCTTCATTAGCACCATTCGGATTGATTGTTAAATATTTTTTGGGTTGATATGGCACATTATCTTTTGAATAAGCAGCCGATGAACCATCTTTAGCAACATAGGCTCTTAAAAAAGAAAAATCGCCTGTATGACGCGGCCATACCCAGTTATCAGATTCGCCACCAAACTCTCCTACCGCTCTTTGTGGCACATATACAATTCGCACATCTTTAATGGTTTTATAACGAAACAATACATAAGTTCTTCCAATAAACATTTCAGAAACTTCTGCTTTAATGGTTTTATCTTTTTGCTCTTCTTCTTTTATAATTTGAGCAATCTTGGCATTGATCGCGTTGATGCGTTCGCTTGGATCAAAAATATTTTTTACAGCCGTTAAAACTGTATTCGAAACATCTTCGTAAGAATCGGTGATTTTACAAGTTAAATTTTTGGCTTGCACCTCTTGTTCCTTAGTAGCAGCCACAAAGCCATTCTTCAAGTAATCGTGTTCGGGAGTACTCGCTAAAGAAACTGCCTCAAATGCACAATGATGATTGGTAATAATTAATCCTTGATTAGAAACAAAAGAACCCGTGCACCCACCAACATTTACTAAGGCATCAATTAAACTTAATCCGTTTGGATTGTAGACTTCCGCTTGAGGAATTTTTAAACCTGCTTTTTTTAAGTCTAATTTTTTAATTTCACTTAAAGGATACATGCCTTCTTCTGGTAAAGCAATAGCAGTGTTTAGCAAAAAAAGGATTCCGGTAGTTAAAAGTATTAAATGCTTTTTCATATTGAAATTGTTATTAATTGCGAATTTAAATTAATATTTGTGTTTATAATTTATTTTCAAGCAATATTTATGACAGATTCTATACATTTTGAACATGCTGCCACTAAATCAGAGAAATACCAAAGCCTATTTCCTCAAATTGCTGCTTTATTAGCTTCCGAAACGGATCAAATTGCTAATATGGCCAATGTTTCGGCTGTTTTAAAAGAAGTCTTTTCGTTTTGGTGGGTTGGTTTTTATATAGTGAAACAAGAAGAGTTGGTTTTAGGGCCTTTTCAAGGACCTTTGGCTTGTACTCGCATTCAAAAAGGAAAAGGTGTTTGTGGAAAGGCTTGGGCCACACAGCAAAGTATTATTGTACCAGATGTAGACGCATTTGAAGGACATATTGCCTGCAGTGCAGCCAGTAAATCAGAAATTGTGATTCCTATAATGCAACAAGAAAAAGTAATCGCAGTGCTCGATATAGATAGCGAATACCTGAATCATTTTGATGAAATAGATGAAATGTATTTATCGAAAATTGTTGCGCTATTAGCTTAGATTAAAAATATCATTGACCCCAATTATTTTTTTGGAAGTAAAGCCTTCACCAAAAACACCATCTACTATTTTTCCAAATTCCCTATTTCTAGCAATTACTGTTTCGATAAAATCTGGACTCGAAATATAGGTTTGCGGTTCGCTGGTATTAGGATCAAAAAATTGGGTTTGAAAAGCCAATATAGCCGCTTTTTTAGTTTCCATTTCTGCCGTAATATCGATGATAAAATCGGGTTTAATATAGGTATCTTGAATATAATGATAAACTGCCTGTGGCCTATGTGCTGCTTGCTTTTGGCCTGCATCAAATGTCTCAATTTTTAATAAGCCCGATTGAAATGCCGCATCTTCTACTAATTGAGCTGCTCGTGCATGATCTGGATGTCTATCGCTGATTGCATTTGCCAATACAATTTGAGGTTGGTATTTGCGAATCATTTGGATAATTTTCAATTGGTTTTCTTGATTGTTTTCAAAAAAACAATCTGGCATTGCTAAGTTTTCACGAACCTTTAAACCCATTATTTTGTTCGCATTTTCGGCTTCTGCTTTTCTGGTTGCTGCCGTTCCCCTTGTACCCATTTCGCCAGCAGTTAAATCTATAATACCTACTTTTTTACCAGCTTTTAAATATTTAATAATAGTACCCGAACAGCTTAATTCTGCATCATCTGGATGAGCTGCAAATACCAATATATCTAATTTATGTTCATTCATTTTTGAAATATTTTATAGCGTTTACTCTATTGTTTTGATGATTTTTTCTATTTCTGCGTCTTCGCCATTGGGGTCGTAATGCGCTTTTAAATTATTCCCAAATAGCCTGGCCAAAGATTGCCAAAAAAAGGCAGATAAATTGCCTTTTAATTCTTCGAGTACAACATAACTTGTATTGCCGGTTTGTCTATCTATTAATTTAATTAAAATTCGACCTTGATTAATGGTCAAGTTTTTTAATTCTCCTTCAAATCTTGCTTTAATTTCTTTTTCTGTTTTATTAACTAAGGCTTTTTTAACCCGCTCATCGTTAGTCATACCGAGCTGTACAGCTAAATCATTGAATTTTTTCTCCGTTATTTTAGCATAAGGCCAAACCTTTAAAACATCTCTTCTAAGCTTACTGTATTTCTCAAATGCCCTTTTATTTTTAAACTTTCTTTCAGCATAAATATTAATGACGCTGATGTATTGATAAGGAATAGTATCACCATCAATAATGACACCACGCACCATAATTGTATCGTTTTTTACAGATTGAGCATGAGCAAAATGGCTAAATACTGTTATAAAACAAGTAAGAAAAAAGAAGTAAAATGGCTTTTTATGTTTCATTTTCAACATAATAACCAAATATCGAGATAATTATTATTTTAAACATACAAATTAATTGGTTTTTTTTAACTTTAAAACATGATAGAAATTGATGTAGAAGGCGAAAAGAAGGAGATTCAAAAGCGATATAGGGCATTATTAAAAGCCTGTAAACCTACGATGGAAAAAGGCGACAAACGCCTTATCAGACAAGCTTTTGAACTATCTGTTGATGCGCATAAAAATATGCGCAGAAAATCTGGCGAACCCTATATTTATCATCCAATTGCTGTAGCACAAATTGCGGCTGAAGAAATTGGATTAGGAACCACCTCTATTGTTTGTGCACTATTACATGATGTAGTAGAAGACACGGATTTATCCTTAGAAGACATTGAAAGAGAATACGGCAAAAAAGTAGCTAATATCATTGATGGTCTTACCAAAATAGCTGGCGTATTCGATCAAACAAGTTCTATTCAAGCAGAAAATTTTAGAAAAATGTTATTAACGCTCGCAGATGATGTGCGCGTTATTCTAATTAAACTGGCAGATCGATTGCATAATATGCGCACGCTAGAAAGTATGCCAAGAGATAAACAATTAAAAATATCTTCCGAAACAGCCTATTTATATGCACCCCTAGCCCATCGTTTAGGACTTTATTCGATTAAATCTGAACTAGAAGATTTATCGATGAAATTTACTGAAGCCAGTACTTATAAATTAATCGCTCAAAAATTAAACGAAACTAAAATAGAGCGAAATAAATTCATTAACGAATTTATTAAACCTATTGAAGAAAAATTAACCGCACAAGGTCTTACTTATTCTATTTACGGCAGACCTAAATCTATATTTTCTATTTGGAAAAAAATGAAATCAAAAGGCGTTCCTTTCGAAGAAGTTTTTGATTTATTTGCCATAAGAATTATTTTGGATAGCCCAATGGAAGATGAAAAATCTGATTGTTGGAAATCCTATTCTATAGTAACAGACCAATACATCCCTAATCCAGACCGATTAAGAGACTGGGTTTCGTCTCCAAAGGGAAATGGCTACGAATCGCTACATACCACAGTAATGGGCCCTAAAGGCCGTTGGGTGGAAATACAAATTCGGAGTAAAAGAATGAACGAAATTGCAGAAAAAGGATTTGCAGCACATTGGAAATATAAAGAACAAAGCAATGAAAACGGACTAGATATTTGGATTCAAAATGTTCGAGAAATGTTGAGCAATCCAGAATCAAATGCCTTAGACTTTTTGGATGATTTTAAAATGAATTTGTTTACCGACGAAATATTCATTTTTACTCCCAAAGGTATACTTATGAAATTACCTTTTGGCGCTACAGCACTTGATTTTGCATTTGATATTCATACAGATATTGGTGCTACATGTATTGGTGCTAAAGTAAATCATAAATTAGTGCCCTTGAGTTATAAATTACAAAATGGCGATCAAGTAGAAATTATTACTTCAGAAAAACAAAAACCTAAAGAAGAATGGTTAAATTTTGTGATTACCAGCAAGGCAAAAGCAAAAATTAAAATCACCTTAAGAGAACAGAAAATTCAGATTGCAGAAGCAGGAAAAGAACTTTTAGTATCCAAACTCAATGCCCTTAAAATACCTTATAACCCCCAACAAATAAGCAAAATTTGCCTTTATTTCGATTTAAATACGGTGCTAGATTTAAATTATCAAGTAGCGATTGGCAAAATAGATTTAAAAGAATTAAGGGCTTTTCAAGTTGCAGAAAAAAAACAACCAGATAACAATAAAGTGGACGTGGAAAGCTTCAATCAATTAGCAAAATTGATCAAGAGTAAAGACTCAGATATGCTTATGATTGGTGAAGAAGTAGATAAAATTAATTATAAACTTTCGCCTTGTTGTAACCCAATTCCAGGAGATGATGTTTTTGGATTTGTTACTGCAACCGAAGGTATTAAAATACATCGAACCAATTGTCCTAATGCAATTAAGTTGATGTCTAATTTTGGCTATAGAATTGTAAAAGTAAAATGGACCGAACAAAAAGAACTCGCCTTTTTAACAGGTATTAAAATAACGGGAATAGATGATGTTGGGGTGGTGAGTAATATCACTAGGGTTATTTCTAGCGATTTAAAAGTAAACATGCGTTCCATAACCGTTGATAGCGATGATGGCATATTTGAAGGCACCTTAATGGTTTATGTGAATGATACGAGCCATTTGGCCATATTGTTAAACAGACTCAAACAAGTCAATGGCGTTTTATCGGTAACCCGATTCGATTCCGAACATTTAAATGTGTAAAACTCCATTATACATTCCTTTAGAATACTAAAGGAAATCACTAATTTTGGGCATTGTAAAATCAATAAAAAAGATGTCTACTATAGAAAATATTGCGACTGTAAAGAAGATTTTTGAAGCTTATCTAGAAAATAGAAACCTAAGAAAAACACCAGAACGCTTTGCCATTTTAGAAGAAATTTATAGTAGAAACGATCATTTTGATGTGGAATCATTGTATATCCACATGAAAAACCGCAAATACAGGGTAAGTAGAGCTACCGTTTACAATACGCTAGAAATTTTACTTGCTTGCGATTTAGTTACCAAACATCAATTTGGTAAAAACATGGCCCAATTCGAAAAATCATATGGTTACAAACAACACGACCATATTATTTGCGTTGATTGCGGTAAAGTAGTAGAATTTTGTGATCCAAGAATTCAACAAATTCAAAGCATGATGGGTGAATTACTTCAATTTGATGTAAAACACCATTCTTTAAATTTATATGGCGCTTGTACCAAACTTAAAAAAGAAGGAAAATGCGAGTCATTTTCAAAAAAATAATTTAAAAAAATAGCTAAGCATGAGTAGTGTAGATGTACTTTTAGGATTACAATGGGGTGATGAAGGTAAAGGTAAAATAGTTGATGTTTTAAGCCCAACGTACCACATGATTGCCAGATTTCAAGGTGGCCCAAATGCTGGTCACACCTTAGAATTTGAAGGTAAAAAATATGTTTTAAATACCATACCATCTGGTGTATTTAACCCTAACACCCTCAATTTAATTGGTAATGGCGTGGTAATCGATCCCGTTATTTTTAAAAGAGAAATAGACAATTTAAAAACAAATGGATACGATCCAATTGCTACTCATAAATTAGTTATTTCTAAAAAAGCGCATTTAATTTTACCAACGCATCGTTTATTAGATGCGGCAAGTGAATCAAAAATGGGTAACTCAAAAATTGGATCAACCTTAAAAGGCATTGGCCCAACTTATCAAGATAAAATTGGTAGAAGTGGTTTGAGAGTGGGTGATACCATGCTCCCCGATTTTAAAGAGCGTTATGATAAACTTATAGCCAAACACCTCGAAACATTATCGCATTACAATATTGATTTAGATTATAAAGAATACGAAGCACAATGGTTTGAAGGCATAGAATTGCTCAAAGCCATGAAACAAGTTGATGCAGAACATTTGGTGAATCAATATTTAGCAGAAAATAAAAAAGTTTTAGCCGAAGGTGCGCAAGGTACTTTACTAGATATTGATTTTGGATCTTATCCATATGTAACCTCTTCTAATACTACTTCGGCTGGTGCTTGTACCGGTTTAGGCGCTGCACCTAATAAATTGGGTAGTATCATTGGTATTTTCAAAGCCTATTGTACGCGCGTTGGTGGTGGCCCCTTTCCTACCGAATTAGACAACGAAGTAGGAGAAGAATTAAGAAGAATTGGACACGAATTTGGTGCAACAACCGGAAGACCTAGAAGATGCGGCTGGATTGACTTACCTGCATTGAAATATGCCATCATGTTAAATGGTGTGACGGAATTAGTCATGAC
>CANNIS010000051.1 GCA_947505035.1 Sphingobacteriales bacterium | reverse complement strand
GAATATGGCAGTTTTGATGCTTATTTATATTCTTTTATGCCCAACAACAAACCCATTATCAATAAAAGAAAATCGCTAAAAGACTTGCCTGCAAGTAGTGTGGAGTCTGACGTTATCAGTAAAGATTTAAAGAAAAGAGGATTTAAATTTTTTGGAACGACTATTTGTTATGCATACATGCAAGCAATGGGCATGGTGAATGATCATTTACTAAGCTGTCATTGCTATTGATTTAAAGCGCTGTAGATGGATCCCAAAATACTTTTTTGAAATTGATAATCTGATCTTTTTCAATTTGATGCCCCTCGGAAATTAATAATTCTTCCATTAAGTTTTCGCCTGGGAAATGATGTTTGCCAGAAAGCATTCCATTTCTATTGACTACTCTATGTGCAGGTACATCTAACATTTGATGAGAGGCATTCATGGCCCAACCTACCATTCTTGCTGCATTTTTGGCACTTAAATAATTGGCAATTGCACCGTAAGAAGTTACACGCCCTTCGGGTATTTTTTTTACTACCGCATATACCTGCTCAAAAAAATTATTTTCGGATTTATTCAAAACTAAATTTTAAATAATTAATATTTTTACCAACTGCTAAATATTTTTTTTCGTAAGTGGTTTGAATTTGCAATAATTCATCTAGCATTTCATCATTATATAAATCGGTAGTAGCGGCCAAAACCTGAATTGGTTTATCTTGTACTAGGTAATGAGTATAATCATACAAGGCATCGCTATCTGTTTTAAGATGTACAATTCCATTTGGTTTAAGTATATTTTGATAGTAGTTTAAGAATCGAACAGAGGTGAGCCTTTTTCTTTCTCGACTAATTTGAGGCTGAGGATCTGGAAAAGTAATCCATATTTCTGAGATTTCTGCAGCCGAAAAATGGTCTAAAATATTTTCAATTTCTATTCTCAGAAATGCCACATTTTGCATGTTGTTTTCTATGGCTGTTTTTGCTCCTCGCCATATCCTTGACCCTTTTATATCTATCCCAATGAAGTTTTTATCAGGATACTTTTCGGCCAGATTAACCGTGTACTCGCCTCTTCCGCAACCTAATTCTAATACAATGGGGTGGTTATTCTGAAAATAATTTGCACCCCAAAAGCCTTTATGTACTGGCTCCATCTCAAATACATTCGCAAATGTTGCAATTTCGATAAAGCGTTTTAATTTATCTTTTCCCAATTGGTTTATAATTTTAGCAAAGGTTGTAAAAATATTGCATTTTATAATTAGCTATAAAGGATTTATGTTATAATTTATGAGAAGATAAATGTATTTTTGAGAATTAATAGGAATTCGTATTGCGCATGAATAAAGATTCGAAAATATATATTGCTGGCCACAGAGGCATGGTTGGTTCTGCCATTTTAAGAAAATTAACAGCTGCTGGTTTTCAAAATATTATTTGTAAAACTTCGGCCGAATTAGATTTAAGAAATCAATCGGATGTTATGCAGTTTTTTGAAAAAGAAAAACCAGCATATGTTTTTTTAGCTGCTGCAAAAGTTGGTGGAATAGTAGCCAATAATACTTACCGCGCAGACTTCTTATACGAAAACCTTGCCATACAAAATAATATTATTCATGCTTCCTATATTCATCAAGTTAGCAAACTTTTATTCTTAGGTTCTTCTTGCATCTATCCAAAATTAGCACCGCAACCCTTAAAAGAAGAAAGCTTATTAACGGGATTATTAGAATACACGAACGAACCTTATGCCATTGCAAAAATTGCAGGCATTAAAATGTGCGAAGCTTATAGAAGTCAATATGGTTGCAATTTTATTGCTGTTATGCCAACAAATCTATATGGCTACAACGATAATTACCATCCGCAAAATTCACATGTGTTACCTGCTTTAATTAGGAAATTTCACGAAGCGAAATCCAGTAATGCTTCGCATGTGGAAATATGGGGCACAGGCACACCCTTGCGCGAATTCTTATTTGCAGACGATTTAGCCGATGCTTGTTATTTCTTGATGCAGAATTATGATGGTGCGGAATTTTTAAATGTGGGTGTAGGTCATGATATCAGCATTAAAGATTTAGCATTGCTTATTAAAGAAATTATTGGTTTTGATGGAGAAATAAAATTTGATACCACAAAGCCAGATGGCACGCCAAGAAAATTAATGGATGTAAGTAAACTCAGCGCATTAGGTTGGAAATACCAAACCGAATTAGCCGAAGGCATTCAACTGGCTTATGCAGATTTTTTAAGCAAAAATTAATTGCCAGAAAAATTCGCTTTTCTTTTTTCTAAAAACGCAGTTGTACCTTCTTTAAAATCTTTTGTTCCGAAGCAAGCGCCAAAGTTTTCAATCTCGCTTGCGTATCCGTTTTGTCCTTCTTCGAAACCAGCGTTCACAGATTTAATGGCATAACTAATTGCAACCGGAGATTTGGTAATAATTTTCGCAACAATTTCTTCGCATTTCGCTAATAAATTTTCGGGCGCTACCACATGGTTCACTAAACCCATTCTGTATGCTTCGGTCGCATTGATTACATCGGCAGTAACAATCATTTCCATTGCCCTGCCTTTGCCAATTAATTGCGCTAACCGTTGTGTGCCTCCATAACCAGGTATTACACCTAAGCCTACTTCTGGTAATCCCATTTTTGCAGTTTCGGAAGCCACCCGAATATGACAAGCCATAGCTAATTCTAAGCCGCCTCCTAATGCAAAACCATTGATGGCCGCAATAACAGGTTTCGGACTATTTTCGATTAAATTAAAAACCTGCGCATGGCCCTCGCTACTTAATGCGGCACCTTGCACAACAGAGAAGTCTGCAAATTCCGCAATATCTGCCCCGGCAACAAATGCTTTTGCGCCATCGCCAGTTAAAATAATTGCGCGTACCTCCTCATCTACAAATGCAGCTTGAAACGCAGCGTTTAGTTCAGATAAAGTCGCTTTATTTAATGCATTTAATTTACTTGCACGATTAATAGTAATATGCAGCGTTGCATTTTTTTGCTCGGTTAAAATGTTTTCGTAAGGCATTAGTTAAAGATTATTTTTTCTATATCGATTACTTTTTTTCTGTATGCTTTTTTATGAGATTGGGAGCTAAGGATGCACCAAACTGGACTCGTAATTCCTTTGTTAATAATTAATACCCGCGTATCTCCAACAATCCATTCATAGCCAATGGTGGTCATAAGTGTATCGGCATGCGTGGTGGCGTTTTCTAAAATTTTAGGTAGCCCAAAATCGGTGCTCAATTTGGCAACGACGTTTCCTAACTCTTTAAACCTTAAATCAAAATGCACTTCTACTAATGCTTCTTTATAAAAACGAAAATTGCAATAATTATAATGAAAGCCCGCATAAAAAATAGAGTCTTTATTCTTGATTTCGCAATTACTGAATTGATCACCCGCATTGGTTTGATTACACTTGGCTAATACTGGAATCGTATTTTTATTGGAACCCCAACTGTAAATCTTATAACCAGTACTTGCAATTTGCGCATTGGCATAAAGTGTAATTAAAAACAAAAACAGCGTAAGGATTTTTTTCATTAGAAATTTCTATTAGCCGACACCCATTGGGTAATGTAATTAACAATATTTGAAGTTGAGGTGCCTGGCGCAAACAGTTGTCCAATGCCCATCTGAGCTAATTGCTCCATGTCTGGCTCTGGAATAATTCCGCCACCGGTTAGTAATACATCATTCATCCCTTTTTCTTTCATTAAATGAATTATTTTGGGGAAGACTGTTAAATGTGCACCGCTTAAAATACTTACGCCAATAGCGTCAACATCTTCTTGCAAAGCCGCATTGACAATCATTTCAGGCGTTTGTCTAAGTCCTGTGTAAATCACTTCCATTCCAGCATCACGCAGCGAAGTGGCAATTATTTTTGCACCTCTATCGTGTCCATCTAATCCGCATTTTGCTACTAAAACTCTAATTGGTCTTTTCATAGTGGTTTGCTTTTGATTGTGTTTATGCTATGGTATTGAATTGATTGATTGCAAAATTTAAACGCTTCACAATGCGTTCTTTCCCGATTAATGAAGTAAGCTCAAATATAGCAGGACCAGCCGCTTGACCCGAGATTGCAATTCTAAATATTTGCATCACTGCGCCTGCGCTAATACCATTTTTTTCAGCACATACTTTAAACAAATCTTCGATACTTAACGCATCAAACTGATCTATTGAATTTAAATCTGCCGCTAAATTAGCCATAAATGCAGGTACTGCATCTTTCCATTTTTTTCGAACTAAGTCCATATCAAACGAATTTGGTTCTTCGAAAAAATAACTCGCTAAAGACCAAAACTCATTCGAAAATTGTGCCTTCTCTTTTACTAATTCGCAGACCGCTTGAATATAAGTTATTGGATAATCAAAACCCTTAGCTTGAATTTCTGTTGCAAAAATTTTAGCTAAATCTTCGGAAGATGTTTGTCTTAAATATTGCTGATTAAACCATTTGGTTTTTGCCGAATCAAATTTTGCACCCGACTTAGAAATTCTTTCAATGCTAAATGCTTCGATTAATTCCGACATGCTGAAAATTTCTTGTGGTGTTCCAGGATTCCATCCTAACAAGGCTAACATATTAATAAAAGCGGCTGGAATGTAGCCGTTTTCGCGGTAGCCAGAACTAATTTCTTCGGTGAATGGATCTTGCCATTGCAATGGGAAAACGGGGAACCCTAATCTGTCGCCATCACGCTTACTCAATTTACCATTGCCGTCAGGCTTAAGCAATAATGGTAAATGCGCAAATTCTGGCATCACCTCTTCCCATCCTAAATAACGATAAAGCAATACATGTAAGGGAGCCGATGGTAACCATTCTTCTCCTCTAATGACATGGGTAATTTTCATTAAATAATCATCTACCACATTGGCTAAATGATAAGTAGGCATACCATCAGATTTAAACAATACTTTGTCGTCCATTTGTGAAGTTTGCACTAACACATTTCCTCTAATCAAATCTACCACACGCACTTCTTCTTTGCGTGGAATTTTCATTCGAATAACATAAGCATCGCCGGCCGCTAATCTGCGAGCCACTTCGTCGCTAGGCAAAGTGAGCGAGTTTTTCATACCCTCTCTGGTAATATAATTGTATTGAGGAGAAGCTACATTAGCCGCTTTTAAATTCTCGCGCATCGCATCCAATTCCTCCATGCTGTCGAATGCATAATAAGCATGCCCCGATTCAATTAATTGCAAAGCATATTGCTTATACATTTCTTTTCTTTCGGATTGACGATAAGGCGCATGCGGACCTCCCACATGAACTCCCTCATCGAAAGTAATGCCACACCATGCCAAAGATTCGATGATATAATTTTCTGCACCTAGCACATACCTAGTTTGATCGGTATCCTCGATGCGAAGCAACATATCTCCGCCGTGTTTTTTTGCGAACAAATAATTATATAATGCCGTTCGAACACCACCCATATGTAATGGGCCGGTTGGACTAGGTGCAAAGCGAACGCGTACTTTTCTTTCCATAAGCATACAAATATAAGTATTTTGAGCGCTAAATAGCGCCAATTAAGCAATTTTGGGTTAGCTTTTGGGTCTGATTTTGGGAAATTATTGAATTCTTAAAATATACATCGATCAATGATTAATTAGTATTTTCGTTCGATGAACAAACCAGAAACCAAAAAGAATAGAAAATTATTGCTGCTCCTATTTGCGGTAGTCATTGGATTGTCTTCTTTGGTCTATACAAATATTTTAGTGAAGCGCTTACAAATCGAAGAAAAACAAAAAATTGAACTTCGTATCGAAGCTACCAAACAATTAATCAAAGCAACAGATGGTGAGTTTATTGTTTTTCTTTTTGAAAACATTATTAACAATAACGATATGGCAACCATTATTGCCGATTCCAATAATGTAGTTTTACATAGCAGAGGATTAGACACTACCAAAACATTTGACGCAACAAACGAACCTAATAAACAATTCGACCCGAATTATTTTCAAGCGCAATTAGCCATCATGAAACAACAACATGATCCGATAATTTATGAAGTAATTCCTGGAGAAAAACAGTTTATCTATTATAAAGATTCTTCTATTTTAATGCAGTTGAAAATTTATCCTTATATACAACTTGCTATTATTGCTGTATTTTTGTTTGTTTCTTATTTAGCTTTTAGCGCTAGTAGAAAATCGGAGCAAAACCGCGTATGGGTTGGCTTAGCAAAAGAAACAGCCCATCAACTAGGCACCCCAATTTCTTCTTTATTGGCTTGGATTGAACATTTAAAATTAAAAATTTCGGACCAAGAATTTGCTATAGTAGAAGAAATAGAAAACGATGTAAAAAAATTAGAAATAGTAGCCGATCGTTTTTCTAAAATTGGATCTGTTCCAGTGTTGAAACCAGAAAATGTTTATGAAACGCTCGAAAGAAATATAGCATACATTAAAAAACGGACCAGCGAAAAAATTACTTTTGAAATAACTGGAGATCATACAATTCATGCGCAAGTAAATGCCTCGTTGTTTGATTGGGTAATCGAAAACTTGTGCAACAATGCTATTAATGCTATCGGCATACAAGGTGCTATTAAACTTTCCATTTCTCAACAAAAGAACAAAGTGTTTATAGATATTTCGGATACCGGTGCTGGCATTCCTAAATCAAAATTCGAAACTGTTTTTGAACCAGGATACACCACCAGAAAAAGAGGATGGGGCCTAGGACTGTCGCTGGCAAAGCGAATCATTGAGAACTATCATAATGGCCAAATTGCCGTAAAAGAATCTGTGCTTGGAAAAGGCAGTACTTTTAGAATTACGCTATATGCATAAAAGACTTTTACTTTTATTGCTATTTTTCTTTTTTTCTGCGCAAATTTCAGCGCAAGAATGTAAAACAAAAGCAATCAGCCCAATGGCTTATTTTGATAGTAGCCAAATTAATTTGACTTATCTTCATGCGGACTGGCAAGTAGATCCAAAAATAAATTATATAACTGGAGCTATTACCTATTACTTTCGAACTAGTCAACTAACCAATAAACTTTATTTTTCGCTTGCAAAAAACTTAAGCGTTGATACCATATTATATCATCAAAATAGCGTAGCCTATTCGCACGATTACTTAAATAAATTACAGATTTTTTTACCGCTTACCATTGAGGCTAATCAAATAGATTCCATTACCATTCGATACCATGGTGTACCTTCCCGATCTGGTTTTGGTGCATTCACACAAAGCGATCATGGCTATGGCCCAGTTATTTGGACCCTTTCGGAGCCTTTTGGTGCTATGGAGTGGTGGCCTTCTAAATTAAGTTTAGACGATAAAATTGATTCTCTAGATATTTTTATTCGAACGCCTAAACCCTATTTGGCTGCAGCTAATGGTTTACTAGTAGCGAGCGATTCAATTGGGAATGATTTTATTTATCATTGGAAACACCGCTATCCAATTACCAGTTATTTAGTTGCTTTTGCCGTAAGTAATTACGAACAATATACCGATACCGCAGATTTAATAAATGGCCCATTGCCTATTTTAAATTATGTGTATCCGCAAAATTTAATCAATGCTAAAATTCAAACAAAAGCAGTTATTCCAATTTTAAAATTATATGAAAAACTAGTTGGCCCTTATCCCTTTGCAAAAGAAAAATATGGTCATGCACAATGTGGTTTTTCTGGCGGCATGGAACACCAAACCATGAGCTTTATGGGCAATTTTAACAGAGGATTAATTGCTCACGAATTAGCGCATCAATGGTTTGGCGATATGGTTACCTGTGCTGGATGGGAAGATATTTGGCTAAACGAAGGTTTTGCGACTTATTTTGCAGCATTAATCAACGATTTTGGCGTAGATCCGGCAACTTGGAATTTATTTAAAACCAGCACCATTAGTTATGTAACCGATGTAAGTGATGGATCGGTAAAAGTGCGCGACACCAATAATGTATCTAGTATTTTTAACGAAAGATTGTCTTATAAAAAAGGTTCCTATTTATTACATATGCTAAGAGGCATTATGGGAGATTCTCTTTTCTTTTTGGGTTTAAGAAATTATTTGAACGATCAAAATTTACAACATGATTATGCAAGTACCAATAGTTTAGCTTACCATTTATCGGCGGCTAGCGGCAAAGATTTACAATGGTTTTTTGATGATTGGTTTATTGGTGAAGGCTACCCGAACTATGAAATACTTTGGAGAAACGAAGTAAATAACCAAGTGGTAGTTACCATCAAACAAAAAAGTAGTGCGGCAGCTGTTTCCTTTTTTGAAATGCCCATCGAATTACAACTTTCGAATAGTATAAAAGATACTTTAGTAAGGATAGACCATTTATTTTCGGGGCAAGATTTTGTGCTCCGTTTAAATTTTGCTCCCGATAAATTGGACTTCGACCCGAATCGCTGGATACTAGCAAAATCAAAGGTTTCAAACGTTGCAGACGTTACAAATTTAGGAAAGATAAGCTTGCAGATTCGACCAAATCCTGCTTCAGAAAATATCAGTTTGGCGTTTTCAAAAGCTATTTCTTTGAATGAATTAAAAATCATCAACGCGCAAGGAGAAACTTTAAAAACCATCAACTACACTGGCAATTTTACCATCAGCGAGAATATATTTATAGGCGATTTGCCCGCAGGATATTATCTGGTACGAATTAAAACAGACAAAGAAATTTTAAATAATAGCTTGATTAAATTTTAACATAAAAAAAAGCCCGAACAATATTCGGGCTTTTTTTATATTAAACTAATTCTTTTATTTAATCACAAATTTACTACTGCTTGTTTTATCTCCGCTTATAGCTTGAATAAAATAGACCCCTTTGGCTAAATGTGTTAAATCTAATTGTTCGCGGTGCTGATTACTCAACTCGTTTCTTTCTAATTCAAATACTACTTTACCTAATTGGTCTAGCACTTTTAATTGCAATGCAGAAGGGTTCTCTGTAGCAAGCATTACATTTAAAATACCCGAACTTGGATTCGGAGTTACTTTAAATGCTTTAACCTGAGTAGAAATTCCTGCCAATGCAGTTACTTCGATAGTTCTAGTTGCCGTATTTGAACAACCCGAAGTGTCGGTGTAATTATAGGTAATATTAAAAATACCTACGCCACTTACCGCTGGATCAAAGATACCATTGCTTACACCAGTACCAGTATAAACACCACCTGAAGGTGAACCACCATATAATGCTACCGGTCTTCCGCTAGGGTTAACTGGCATTAAACTATCTAGTGTTACCACTGGTAAAGGTTTAAATCTAATTTTAAAAGTATCGGTTGTTGCGGTACACAATCCATTTGATGCTAAAATAGTACAATAATAATCTCCATCGGTTAAAATGTTAATACTTCTGGTAGTTGCACCTGTGTTCCAAGCATACGTTGCGGTAGCTTGAGTTGCAGTAATGGTTACTGTTTTCCCTAAGCATAAATTATTTGCACTTACTATGCCCGTTGTTTTTGGCAACACATTTACAATTACATAACCATCTTTGTCTTGCACTTTTCCATCTACGGTTAAGGTAACTTTGAATTTTCCATTAGTCACATAAGTTACTATTGGATTAGCTGCTGTAGAAGTTGCTGGCGTTCCACCTGCAAATGTCCATTCAATAGTACTGCCTGTAAAATTCGAAGTATTTGTATATGTAATTGATTCACCTGCACATACTACTTTTTTATCTGAAGTAAAATCTGCAGTAATTGCATTTGGTTTGACTTGTGCCCACCAAGTTGCCCAGGTATTAGCAGTATAACCTGCGTATTCTTGCACAGTCCAAAAGGTAGAATCATTCACTGGATCGACTGTTGTATTGGTATAATCTCCCCAACGATTTCTTGTTCCACCAAAATCTTTAAAATAAATATTCTCACCACCTTTAAAAAGGTATTCATCTCTCATTGTATTAATTGGATCTGCAGCCGCTCTGAAAGAATAAGAACCACTTGCATATTGTAAAGGAGAAAAACTCGAATAACCAATTAACATATCATTTGCTTTATTAACTGCAATACTTGGAAATGCATAAAACTTTTTACCAGTTGGGTCGTCTATTCTACTGCGTTGTAAAACGGCACCTGTTGAGTCAAATTGCCACCATTGTACACTCGATCTTGTTGCACCTGTTGCTGGAAGATATACACCATGAACCGCATAAATTTTTCCATCTCTAACAACTACCTGTCTCATACGATGATCATTTGTTGCGATGGTTTTGATGGTGCCTAATTGTGGTCCAAAATTAGTATTGTTATTTCCCGAACTAGCCCATGGATTAGGAGTAGTAATGACTGTTTCGTTAGACAAAACCTCTGCGCCTACTTGGCCTGTAATTGTTCTCATGCCTAAAACACCATTCCCTCCACTACTTCCAGAAGAAACTCTGAAGGTGTACATTTTGCCAATTGATCTATCGTAATGTATAGAAGGACATGCAATCGCAGTTGCTTCGTTAGTAATATCAAATCTTTTAAACAATCCCGTGCCGCCTGCATATAAATCTGCTTTATTCCACACATAAATTTGATGTGATGTACCCGTATTATTTGGCATAGCAAATAAATTCATTTGTACTACAATCCATTTATCGTTGAATCCAATACTTGGGTAATCCACCCATTTTTTATTGGTAGTATCTACATCGACTCTGTATAACTTCCAGCCTGCAGTAGGGTCGGCGGTAGTAGAGATTGCTAATAAAGTACTTGAGTTTACCGTTTGAGCATTACATGATGCAACCATCATCCATCTGTTGGCTTCGTGGTCGTATAAAACTTTTGGATCGTAACAACCAGATGCAGTTCCTACGGGAGCCCAAAAAGCATTTAATGAAACGGTGCTAATAGTTACTCCATTTCTGTCCGAAATTCTAACTTGTGTATTGAGCGTTGTCATTACATGTGTTAGCCCAACTGTTCCATTCACATCGGGAGGTATGGAAGTATTGTTGTCGCTGATCCCAGCAAAATTTGAAATAGGAGATGGTGAAGGATTTGGCACTACTGCACTTTTTGCAAAGTTTTGTGTGATACCAAATGGATCTGCATGAACTGTTTTATTCTTGCGATTAATATCCATTTCTGGAATCTCGCGCGCTTTGCGATTGCCAATAAATTGAATTGGCTTAGTCGCTGTTTTATTATATGCATTGATTAAAGCAATGGCTTTAAAATTGATTGTTGCCTGTTCGGTTGCATGTCCGTTATCGGCAGTAACTATACTTTCTGATTGTGCATTTACTTGAATGCTAAACATGGTAAGCGATATGGCTAATACACCGTAAAATTTGCTGTTTTTCATTATTAATTGAATTGATATTTAAAGTAAATATAATGATTAAACATAAAAGCGCGCATAAGGTTTTACAGCTTATTTTAGCAATTTTATTACTTTAGCAGAAATTGCCATTAAGAAAATGAAAAAACTCACTTTTAGCCTTATTATACTCGCATTTACTTCACTTTTAAATAGTTGTGGTACCCAAAAAACGGTGGCCATTAAACCAGATTTAGGTATTGCGAAAAAGAATACTTTACCCCTTTCCACTATCAATTTACCCATTAGCGTGAATTGTTTGAGCCTTGAAAACAATATCAATAAGCAATTTACTGGTGTTTTATATAATGACGAG
>CANNIS010000050.1 GCA_947505035.1 Sphingobacteriales bacterium | reverse complement strand
TTTGAAATCGCTCTGCTGCTGAGCTGTCAAGGCTTTTGTCGAATTCGACTTTTGGCCTAATTTTAATCATTAATTCAGATCTTGTGCTCATATTTATTTGCTTTATATTATTTATTCCAAATTTCCCAACTGGCTTCGGCTTGATTTTCTAGCATAAGCGCTCCGTTTGCTACTGCTGCGCCTGCGGCTTTTGCTTTTTTCATCAATGATGTTTCTGCCGGATTATATACTAAGTCAAATACAAAATGCTTATCTCCAATAAATTCAAATGGAATGTTTGGGCATTCATTTATATTTGGGAAAGTACCCAATGGTGTACAATTAATTATTAAGGTATGGCTTTCGAGCATGTTTTGATTCAATTCTTCGTAGGTTATTTCCTTACTATCTTTTTTCGGAGATCGACTAAGCAAATAAAAAGGTACCGCATGTTTTGCCAAGATATACTGCACTGCCTTGGAAGCACCTCCGGTGCCTAGTACAAGGGCTTTCCGCGTTTTTAAATCTACAAATGATTGAATCGCTTTTTCAAAACCCAAAGCATCTGTATTGTATCCTATCCATCTGCCATCTGTTAAGCAGGCAATGGTATTTACCGCGCCTATCGCTTGTGCTTGTTCCGAAATTTCATCTAAAAAGGGGATGATACTTTCTTTGTAAGGAATGGTAACATTTAATCCGATTAAATTTTCCTGCTCTATTTTTATTGCGCTAATCTCCTCGATATTTTCTAATGGAAATAATTCGTATTGGGCATCAATGACCTGTTCTCTATCAAACTTATTCTTAAAATAAGTTGGCGAAAAAGAATGTGTTAATGTTTTTCCTATTAATCCGAAAATTCTCATGTTGGGGAATTTATATTATAAATTTCCAACCATGTTTTCTGGTTTTACCCATTCATCAAATTGCGCATCGGTAAGCAAGCCAAGTGCAATGGCTGCAGCCTTTAGCGTCAAGTTTTCTTTATGCGCTTTCTTTGCAATTTTAGCAGCATTATCATAACCAATGTGGGTATTTAATGCAGTAACTAACATCAACGAATTATCTAAATTCTTTTTAATGTCTGCATAATTAGGTTCAATTCCTTTTGCGCAATTATCATTAAAAGATACGCAAGCATCTCCAATTAATCTTGCAGAGTGTAATACATTTGCCGCAATTAAAGGTTTGAATACATTGAGTTCGAAGTGACCCGTTGCGCCGCCAATGGTAACGGCAACATCGTTGCCGATAACTTGTGCGCAAACCATGGTTAAAGCTTCTGGTTGTGTAGGGTTAACTTTTCCTGGCATAATAGATGAGCCGGGTTCGTTATCTGGAATAATAATTTCGCCAATGCCACATCTTGGTCCAGAACTCAACATGCGCACATCGTTACCAATTTTCATTAATGCAACCGCAGCTCTTTTAAGTGCACCCGATAATTCTACCATGGCATCGTGGGCGGCCAAAGCTTCAAATTTATTTGGTGCAGTAATAAAAGGTAAGCCAGAAATTTCGGCAATTTTTTTAGCTACTAATTCTGCATAGCCTTTCGGCGCATTTAATCCAGTGCCAACAGCCGTTCCGCCTAAGGCTAATTCGCTAACCATGGTTAAAGCATTATTGATTGCACGCATGCTATTGGTCAATTGTTGTGCATATCCCGAAAATTCTTGTCCTAAAGTTAAAGGAGTAGCATCCATAAAATGCGTACGGCCAATTTTAACAATATCTTTAAAAGCCAATGCTTTTGCAGCAAGTGTATCTCTTAATAAAGTTAAACCTGGTAAAGTAATTTCTGCAATTTGTTTATAAGCCGCAATGTGCATAGCGGTTGGGTAGGTATCATTTGATGATTGGGATTTATTTACATCGTCGTTTGGATGTAAAATTTTATGCTCATCGTTTAGTTTTCCTCCTTTTATCACATGTCCTCTATTGGCAACCACTTCATTCACATTCATATTGCTTTGCGTACCCGAGCCTGTTTGCCAAATAACAAGCGGAAATTCCTCATCTAATTTTCCAGCAATTATTTCGTCACAGACTTCGGCTATTAAAGTTGCTTTGTCTGCTGCTAATACGCCTAAATCTTGATTGGTAAATGCAGCTGCCTTTTTTAGAATGGCAAATGCACGAATAATTTCTAGTGGCATTTTATCTGCAGCGCCACCTATCTTAAAATTTTGTAATGATCTTTGAGTTTGTGCAGCCCAATATTGTTTAGCCGGAACTTGTACTTCGCCAAGGCTGTCTTTTTCTATTCTGAATTCCATTGTTATTGAATTTTGTGTATGTAAATTTAGCCATTTGTTCATTATCATTTGAATTTTACGCCCTTTTTCGGTTGATTTTCGGTTAAAATATTTCTGAGTTTTTCATATTTGTGGATAATTCATTCTTATTATAGCCGTTATAAGGCTTTACATTTGTTTTGATTAAATAGGTGGCCATTGCCATCAATCACTTACCATTAAAATATTACATATGAAGATGAAAATCATGCGATTGTTGACGGTGCTATTTATATTGTCTACAGCTGTATCTGCGGCACCTAAAAAAGAACTTTTTGGCGTAAAATTTGATAGAGATTTATTAAACAGATTTATTCCTGTTTCTAAAAGAAAGTTTTTAAAAATGCAAAACTTTCGCGATTCTCTTCAGCGCGATTTAAATGTGGAGTTAATTAAAAATGATAGTTTAACAAAATTAGTAAATCTTAAAAACGATACCATTGCGGGTTTACAAGATGAACTAGTATTGTTAAAAGAAAAGCATGCTAATTTAACAGCACAGTATACAACACTATCAGATAATTATAAGCAACTAAGAGCAAATAGTTCTGATGAAATTAAAAAATTAATTAAAGATTTAGAAGCTGCGCAAGCTAATTTAGTTGCGAGAGAAAAGCGTTTACAAGAAGTAGAAGACGCGATGAAAAAACGCGACGACATGGTTAATTCGTTACGAGATAAATTGGCAAAGGCATTGCTAGGATTCAACAAGAGCGGGCTTTCTGTTAATATTAAAGACGGAAAAGTATATGTTTCATTAACCGATAAATTATTATTCAGTACGGGTAGTATCGAAATAGATCAAAGAGGTCAAGAGGCTTTAGTTGAATTGGTAAAAGTGTTAAAAACACAACCAGATATCAATGTATTGGTAGAAGGCCATACCGATAATATGAAAGTATTTAACTTAGGACAAATTAAAGACAACTGGGATTTAAGTGTATTAAGAGCAACTTCAGTGGTTAGATTTTTAACAGAAAATCAAAGCTTAGATCCACTAAGAGTAAATGCATCTGGTCGTGGTGAATATTTGCCAATTGAAAAATCAAATGCGGCAGAGTCAAGAAGTAAAAACAGAAGAATCGAAATTATCTTAACACCTAAGTTAGACGAATTGTATCGTATGTTAAATGACGATGCAAAATAATCAATAGTACCTCTCCTAAAAAAAGGCTGCAATAATTATTGCAGCCTTTTTTATATTATTAAAATGGGCTAATAAAATCTTTGAATGTTGCTAACAGATAGTCCTTCTCCGAAACGTGAATTGCAGGCACTTTCCAGTCTATTGCAAGTGTTTCATCATTAAAGCAAATGCCACCTTCCGAAGCCTTATGGTAATAATTCGAACATTTATAGCAAAAAATAGTTTGGTCTTCTAAGGTCGAAAATCCATGGGCAAAACCTGGTGGTATCCATAATTGCAAATGATTTTGATCGTTTAATTCTATCGCAAAAGATTGTCCGTAGGTTGGAGATTTTTTCCGAATGTCAACTACTACATCTAATACGGCTCCTTGTAAAACGCGCACTAATTTGCCTTGTTCAAATGGTGGTGCTTGAAAATGTAATCCTCTAATGGTTCCTTTTTGAGAAAGAGATTGGTTATCCTGAACAAGCGATAAGTCAATATTAATCTCTTTAAAAAAATCGGCACGAAAACTTTCATAAAAGTAACCGCGGTCATCTTTCCAAACTTTTGGCTCTATTACCAATAAATCGGCAATGGGGGTATCTATGATTCTCATGCTACTATTTCTAATATTGTCCGAAAGGCTGCAAATTTATCAGCGTATTTTTGCTGGTGATCCGCTTGCAAAGCAGGCGCAAAATGAATTTGGTATTCTTTTAATTTCTCCATAGAAGGAGCAATATATTGAAACGAATAAGTGATGCCATCTTGTGGTGGATCCAAAAGTTTTAATATCTTATTGCTGCTAAAACAGCCAGTAGCTAGTACTTCGGGTACATGCACCTCTTTCATCCAGCTAAGCCATTCATCATGAATTGCTGGATCAATATTTACGGTAACGCTATATAAAATCATATGTAAAAGTATAAAAAATATTATAAATCATCGCCTCTCCATTTTCTAAATAATTTCCTTGCTGCTACTGCATATAAACTTCCTGGCATTTCAACAATTAATCGTTGTAGGTATTCCATTCCTTTTTTGCGATCGTGTAGCAGCGTATCATAAGTGTTAGCTAAACAAAACAAAGCATCATCGGCCCATAAACCTTCGATATCCATAGCCACCAATTGTGTTAATTTCTGAACGGCAGCTGTTGTGTCATTCAATTTTAGATCAATTTGTGATTTAGTCCACAAAACATCATCTGCTAATTCGTGTGCCGGATATAAAAGATTGATACTATCTAAAACTAAATTTGCTTGCTTGTATTTTTGCTGAATAATAAATAGATCAGCTTTTGCATATAAACTCAGCGCATCCGAGGTGCTATCTAAATTGGTGTTGTCTGCAATAATCAAGCTTAAATTAATCGCATCGTTTGCAATTAATTGAGAGGTAGAAGATTTTAAAATATCTAGTTGTGATTTTGCCCATTCAAATTCGGAAGTATAATAGGCTAATTGTGCATTCTTAAATTTAGCTAATTGCCCAATAGGCTCATCTTTATTGGCTTTGTCGACCTGTCCATATAATAAAGCCGCTTCCCAAATTTCACCCGTCATTAAATAAACATCACCTAAAACCAATTTACATTCATTAATGAAATTGGGTTTGCCTATTTGGTCTTCTATTATTTTTTCTAAAACGCTAGTTGCTAAATTAGGATCTTGTAAATAATATGCTAATAGTTCTGCGTATGCCTTTCTTGCAATTGCAGCGTTATTTCCTCCATCATTTAATTGAATGTAATTTTCAAATAGGGGCTTAAGTGCTAAAAGCGATTGTGCTGTTTGGTTTAAAGATATTGCTTTGGATTTTTGTGTAAGCAATAAATTAAGTTTAGCAATCGCTAAATATTCATTGTCTATTCCCTGCGTAATAATATATTGATATGCTTTAATAGCCACATCAAACGCCGCATTTTCTTTACAAATTGCCGCATAGTTTAAAATGGTTTCTCCCTCACCTCTTCTTATTCTATCTAATGCAATGTTTTGGGTTAATCCGGCTTCATAATCTTTTAACTGAACATAAACCCAAGCTAGCAATTCATTATAAAATCCAAAATTAGGGTTGAGTTGCGATTTTTTGAGCAATACATTTCTGAGTAATTGTAATTCATTTTGTTCTGTGAGGTAATCACTGAAAGCATTTTGAGCTTGTTGTATGGAAATTAAACCTGCTTGAACAAAATCTAATTGCTCTTCGATAATGGCAGATTTATTATTTTGAATAAAATTAACTTTGCTGAGTTCATTGTAAAATAAACTGGGGTCATTATTTTTTATTCGTTGATTAGCAATAAGTTTTTTTATCAAGTCTAATTCGTTTATTTCAAAAAAACTAGCAATAAGTTGGCTAGCATAGGCAATATTGTCATCGACTGCCGTAATTGATTTTTCAAATTCTTTAACTGCTTTATTATTTTCACCTTGCTTTAAGAATAAATTTCCTAAATCAAAATGATAAAGAGCTTGCGGATAAAATTTCTTAGGTCTTTTTTTGATTACTTTTTCGGCTTTTTCAAACTGCTTTAATTGTAACAATGAGTTTACATAGGAGCGATAATTTTGCTCATTCGAAAGGTCTTTTAAGTATATTTGTTCAAGCAGCATAACGGCTTTATCTGTTTCGCCATTAGAAAGATACTGTGCTGCAAGCTTTTCGTTTGTTTGCGCTTGGCAATAGGCATTGCTAAAAAGCAAAACAAGTATATAAACAAATAGCAAGTGCCGATTTTTCATGATGGCTAATTTATGAAAAATGTAATAGATTTATCAATATCAAATGATAGTTTTATGTTTTATTTACCCTTAAGCTTTATTTAAAAGATGTCCCAAAGTAATACAGCCTTCAAAAGAAACTTTGCATTGATTCCAGTTTTTATGGTAGTGCTTACTATTACTTTTTTGATAGCACTTTTTTTTGGTTATAATTTTACCAAAAAAGTAGTAGAGTCGCAGTTTGCCACTAATAAGGTAGAAGTTTTAGAAGAAACGCTTAAGCCTTATAACCATTTAGTTTTTAATCAAATCCCAAAAATTTCTATTCATCATGGATTTTTGAATGAGTCATCTATTTTAAAACTTTCTGCTAATTTTTTTAAGACAGACTCTTTTATTAAATCGGTCACATTTTATGACATTAATGTTGGAAACATGCCTATTGAAGATGGCTTCAAGCAAGAGAAATTAGCCATTGGAGTGAATGCAGTCTATCGAATAGATCATGCTAATCCTACGTTTGCTAAGTGCTTATTTAGTAAAAATAAATTTGGCGAGTTTAGTGGAAAAGACGCAAACAATTTTACTAAATGTGTTTTAAAGTATGCTGAATTTATTAGCAATTATGATTCTAACATACCGATAGCGACCGATCAAATATTTAAATCATTTTATACTTTTAATGATAAACAAATTTCTTTTATTAATGTGCCTTCCGCTGCCGATATTAAGATTTATCAAACGATAAGCAAGTTAGACGTTCCAGTAGCTGTTTCTTTCGACCAAGATATGTTGAGCTTTGATTTAGATCCAGAGCAATTGCCTATTATTAATAACAGCCCAAATTTATATGAGCATATTTATGTAAAGCCTGTTACTTACGATTCGCTAATTAATGACAAGCATTATTTAACCACTAGTATCGCTTTGTCTGGTGCCTTTTCTGGTTATCAGCTTTATTTTATTTCTTCGAAATCATTTTTTACGAATCGGGTAAGCATGTTGTTTGCGCCAATAGCTATTGTCATTTCGGCTTTTTATATCATCATGTTAGTGATTGCAATTTTAATTTATCGAAACTTGAGTATCAATTCAAAACTATTTAAGTTACAATATGATTTTTTAAATAATTTAACACATGAATTTAAAACGCCCGTAAGTGTAATTAAAATTGCAGCAAACAATATGAAATCTAAATCTGAATTAACCACAAAGGAAAAAGATTTATATGTTAGAATTTTAGACGAAGAAGCAGACAAGCTAAACGATTTGATGAACAAATTGCTTTCTCTAACTCAATTAGAAAACCGTTCTATAAAAGTTAATATTCAGGAAATTGATTTAGGCCAATTATTCATGGATTTCAAAGAATCCTATCAGCTCAAATATCCAGATTTTCAAATTTCATTTGAGTTAAATAAAATAAATAGGATATACTCAGATAAGGCTTTACTCATCAGTTTATTTCAGAACTTATTTGATAATGCGTATAAATACTCGCAAGCTCATCAGCACTATTTAAATATAATAGTGGAAAGAAGAAAGCAGCAAATTGCTTTTAGGTTTATAGATAAAGGGATTGGTATTGTAAAAAGTGAACAAAGAAATGTTTTCAAAAAATTCTATCGTATCGAAAATCAATTCAACCAGAATGGGAGTGTGGGTATAGGTTTAGCATTTTGCAAAGAAGTAGCTAATTTTTTGGCTGGAGATATCGAAGTAAAGAGCGAACCTGGAATGGGTTCGGAGTTTATCGTAAGCTTACCATTCAATTATAATGAGCTTGTTACAAAAAGCTAACCATTTATATTTTACTTTTGTATTATACAATTATGGAAATAAATCAAGTTAAAATAGCGGTCATCGAAGATGATGAAAATATGCGTCTATTAATAGCGCAAAGACTAATTCAAGAAGGCTTCCAAGTGATCGAAGCGGCTGAGGGAAACGCTGCACAAGCACTAATATTGGAGGAGCAACCTCATATTGTATTATTAGATTGGATGCTTCCTGGCAAATCCGGTATGGAAATTTGTACTGCTTTAAGACAACACGATTATGCCGGTATTATCATTATGGTAACGGCTAAGGCACAAGATGTCGATAAAATAGATGCGTATCATTTCGGTGTTTCGGATTATATCACTAAGCCATTTAGCATGGAAGTTTTAATTGCCTTGTTAAATAATAAGGTTAAATATATTGTTAACGCCGAAAAGACAGACCTGATTAAATTTGCTAATATGGAGCATCATCCTAATACGCATTTATTAATGAGAGATGGGAAAAAAGTAGAGTTAACCATTCTAGAAAACAGGATATTGCTTTATTTCTTAAAGAATAGAAACAAAGTAATTAACAGAGAGGAATTGATGTTGGTTGTTTGGGGTTATAATTCTGATGTGAACACAAGAACTTTAGATATGCACATTGTGCGCTTGCGTAAAAAAATCGAAGTTAACCCCGAAATGCCTTTGTTTGTTCAAACGGTTAGGGGGATTGGCTATAAATTTGTGGTATAAATTAGAAAATAATATTTTTCTTTTTGATTTTAGAATAGGTAAACTCTTCTTTAGAATTAGCGCCGTCTACCTCTCCAGCAATTTTTGCATATAAAGAATCTTTTCCTTTTTTCTGATAAACTATCATTTTTGGATAATCATTCTCTTCGTTTTCAAACACGCTACTGCTATCATTTTGTGTCATAATAAACGCAGCAGTATCAATTTCGTTTATGGCCACTTCGAAGGTGATGGTGCCAGCTCTTTCTTTTATATTTGCTATTTCTGAAAAAGTGGTATCTCCCTCATTTGAAATATTTGTGGTATGACCTATGTAAGTAGAGTCATCTGATTTTATCCACTCTTCTATTAATACGCCATCTGCAGATTGGCTCTCCCATTTACCGAGCATCCATTTTAAACTTTTAATGGAATCTTTTCTTTCTGGTTTGCAGGCGTTCAACAAACTCATACTGTATAGAATGCAGGCGCTGTAAATAATTGATTTTGTTTTCATATTAGCTTATACAATATTAAATATTTTTCGCAATCCATACAAATAATGCTTGACTAATTAATAAGCCATCAATTAAAATTGTATAATAAAAATTCTTATGGCTGCTTTTAAATTTAAAAATTACTAAATAGCTAAACAGCATGTGCAATAACAAGGCTAAGGTAGTTACGAATCCAACATCATCATAAAGAAAACAGGTGCTGATGAGTAGTACTGCTAATATTAATCTGATAACATGATAGGACCTTTTTTCTCCAATTAAAACTGGAATAGATGGTAAATTATTTTCCTTATCCTTTTGGAAATCTTTTATATCAAATAATAAACTCAATATGGCAATAAATAAAAAGTTATTGATTAACACAATGGCTAAACTCATTTTATTTACAGCATAAAAATTTATTGGAATGTATACAGTGACAAGTGTCCAAGAAAATGCGATTAGAAAAATCTTTAATCCTTTCATTTGTCTAAGCCTGAATGCACTGTTTTTATTGGCTTTAAGAGGCAAATTATATCCAATAGCGATGATTGCAGCAAAGGCAAATTGACTGATAATGTTTTTATTTAAAAACGATGCTATGTATAATAAGGTTAAAAATGTGAAGCCAAAAAATAATTTTTCAAAAGTAAAAAATAATTTTTTTTCTTGATTTAAAGCATAGGAAAAGCTTTCAGCTAAATTATAACTAAATGGGGTTGCAATGGTTACGAACAATAATAAATAGGGATTAATTGGAATGTTGAAAAGTTGGTAGCTTAACCAAGTTTGTGCAAGTGCTGCAATGGCAATAATTATTTTATGGGTTTTTAAATGAGTTAATAGGCTTTCGCTTAACATAGCTAGGCTCTTTTTAATTCAAAAATGGTAATCTCAGGTAAAATGCCAATTCTACCTGGGTAACCCAAAAATCCATAACCAACATTTATATATAGTTTTTGATGCGCTTGTTGGTATAATCCAGACCATTCGGGGTAAACGTATTGAGCAGGGCTCCACTGATAATCACCAAATTCTAAACCAAACTGCATGCCATGTGTGTGTCCAGCAAACATCATATCAATATTTGGATAATCTTTAATTACCTGAGCGCGCCAATGACTAGGGTCGTGTGAAAGTAATAATTGAATTTCGTTTGCTTCTAGTCCTTTGCTGGCTAAATCTAACCTGCCTTTTTTTGGAAATCTACTAGAGGAGCTCCAGTTTTCGACACCAATAAGCGCAATAGATTCTGATCCAATGTTAAGGTGCCTATGTTCATTTCTTAGTAAATTCCAACCTAAGCGCTCATGAACTTTTACTAAATCTTTTAAGTTTTGTTTTTTTGCTGTATCACTTGGCCATTTTTTGTAATCTCCATAATCATGGTTTCCGAATATAGAGTATATCCCCATGGGTGCTTTAACTTTATCGAATACATTCATATAGTCCGACATCTCTTTTGTTTGATCGTTTACTAAATCTCCCGTAAAGAAAATAACGTCACATTTCTCGGAGTTTAACAAATCAACACCACCTTGTACTGCTATTTTATTATCAAAACTTCCGGCGTGAATATCTGAAATTTGGCCAATGGTAATGCCATCAAATGCAGGAGGCAAATTGTCAATAAATATTTTTCTTCTTTTGATTTTATAATCATATACGTTATTAGATAAAATCCCGAAGTTCAAGCCTACAAAGGGTAAGCCGGCCATAATTATTCCTGCTTTATTTAAAAATTCCGACCTCGGTATGGTATTACTTGCGAGGGTTTGTAGGGAGTTTTCTGTTATGATTATTTCTTTATTTCTTTTGCTAAAAATCCAAGTAGCAAGTCTTTTAATGTCATCTATTAATAAAAAGGGAACAACAAAAAACTTACTAAAATAATGAATGAAAAACCAAACAAATAAAAATGTTCTTAATCCTCTATTGATTGAAAAGTAGATTCCTAAAAAAACGCCGGCAATTGTCATGATAACAATTAGCCAATAGGCAACTTGAATATTGCTGATGCGTTTTGTGCGTAATTTGTTAAAAGTTGTTTTAATCGCTTCCCACACGTAAAAGTCTACTCCTATTAAAAAAACGCAGACAATTAGTAAGCCAAATATTCTATTCTCCATTTATTTTTACGAAATAATACTTTTGTTTTGCTTTAAGTATTTGGAATGCTAAATTTACAATATATCAATTGTATTGCCATGCGTAATTTTAAATCTTTTACTTTTTTCTTGTGTATTTTTTTGATACACAGTTTTAATTCGTTACAGGCCCAAGACAATCGTCAATCTATTTTGAAGGTCTTAGAAGATCAAAGAATTGCATGGAATCAGGGAGATTTAAAAACTTATATGGAGGGTTATTGGCATTCGGACTCTTTGGTTTTTATCGGAAAGAATGGTCCAAAATATGGTTGGAATAATACTTTAGCAAATTACCAGAAATCATATCCTGATGTAAATGCAATGGGCCATTTAGATTTTGCTAATTTACAAATCACACTATTGAATAAAAACTTTGCGTATGTTAGTGGCTCATGGAAGCTTACTCGAGCAAAAGACGAATTAAAAGGGTATTTTACCTTACTATTTAAAAAAGTAAAAGGAAAATGGGTTATTGTTTCAGATCATTCTAGTTAAGATGAAATTGCATAAAAATATTGTTTTTTATGTTTTAGCAATGCTCTATGTTTTGCTAACCTATTTTTGTCGTACCAATATATTTTTTGGAGATATGGTGCAATTTGCTTCACGACACCCTCATTTTTTTTTAGCAAATAAATTC
>CANNIS010000049.1 GCA_947505035.1 Sphingobacteriales bacterium | reverse complement strand
TTACAATAAGTACAACCTGGTATGTTATTATAATTTAATGCTTCTACTTTTTTACCTGCAATTTTTTCTACACAAATGATTCCTTCTGCAGAGGCAACGTGTGCTAAGGCTTGGCCTGGAACAATATCGCCTATGGCATAAATTCCAGGAATGTTGGTTCTGTAAAACTCATCTACTAACACTTTTCCTTTATCTGTTTTTACACCACATTCTTCTAAACCAATGTTTTCGATATTAGCAGTAATACCCACTGCAGATAACACCACTTCTGCTTCTATAATCTCTATTCCTTTTGCTGTTTTAATAGAAACCTTACATAAATCTGCACTGCTATCTACCGATTCTACTGCAGAACCAGTCATGATATTGATACCCGATTTTTTGAAAGAACGTGCTAAGTTTTTAGAAACGTCTTCATCTTCTAAAGGCACAATATTATCTAAAAATTCTACAATGGTTACTTTTGTTCCCATTGCATTATATACATATGCAAATTCACAACCAATGGCTCCAGAACCAACAATAACCATAGATTTAGGTTGTTTCGCTAAAGTCATTGCTTGACGGTAGCCAATCACTTTTTTACCATCTTGTTTTAAATTTGGCAATTCTCTAGATCTTGATCCCGTAGCTAAAATAGTATGTTTAGCAGTATAAGTTGTTTTTTTACCATCTGCTGCAGTCACTTCTACCATGCCACCTTTTTTGATTACACCGGCACCATCAATCACATCAATTTTATTTTTTTTCATCAAAAACTGAATGCCTTTGCTCATGCCATCGGCCACATCTCTACTTCTTTTAATGACTGCAGAAAAATCGGCAGATGCACCATTTACATTAATTCCGTAATCATTTGCATGATTGATATATTCAAATACTTGTGCACTTTTGATTAAAGCTTTGGTAGGAATACAGCCCCAATTTAAGCAAACACCGCCTAAATTTTCTTTCTCCACTATGGCTGTTTTTAAGCCTAATTGCGAAGCTCTAATGGCAGTTACATAACCACCCGGGCCGCTTCCTATAACAATTACATCATAATTCATATGGTTCTTTTTTTCTTTAAATGAATGAACAAAAATAGCGATTTAGATGATAAAATGATCATGCTTTTAGAATTATTCTAAGCCAGAAATCATTTTGTTTTTTGGGTATTTGAGCTCATATCCAAAGCTCCATACTTTTTGTTCGCTTGGATTCAATTTTAGTTTCCAAATTAACTTACCCGTTTCTATATCATATTTACCATCTAAGGAATGGAGCTTTACCTCAATCGATTTGTTTTTACTAATGGGCGCTTGGTCTTCGATGGTTAAATCGATGGCTGTTTTTTTATTGTTTAGTATTTTAATATTAAAATTTAAACTAGCCGTTTGGTAGCCAGATAATAATTTATGTGCATTGAATTCTTTCACTTTTATTCTTTCTACAAAGATGTTTGGGTCTTTCCCTAAGGAAACTTGAAGGGTGTCATCAAATTGCATGGTATTTAAAAATGTTTCTCCAACATATGCATCTTCGAAATATACACTGGCATTACCAGCAAGTAAATTTAAATTATTCCAATTTGGAATTCTGCTTATGAGATAAGCATGAGGATCTAGTTTTGGAACAGCCATGTATTGATATAATGCAGCAAGGGTGTCTGATTTTATTTCGATGACTTTATTTTCTTGTGAAGAGGCAAGCGAGGTTAAAGTATTTATTTCATAGCTATTAGCTAATTGATTTTCTGATTCTATTACGCTAGGAGCCATAGCTAGATGGGGCACACTCGCTTTTTCCATCATATCATAACTCCTTGTTTTTTGATATGTAAAAATATCGCTGTATAATGGATTTAAATTTGGTAAAATGCCATTATCTATTGGGTTTCCGGTAGATAATGTAATTTTTACCTGCTCCCAATCGATGCCAGTATTTTGAAACACATTTGCTTTTTGTTGAATTAAAATGGGTGCAGTAATATTAGCCACTCTTAAATCATAAATTGGATTCCATCCCGCATCATTTACTAAATAATTTAGACGTAAATTTTTGCTTGCATTTTCATTTGCCATTAAACTAATTTTCAAAGAACAATAATCATTGGTATTGGACATATTTGCCAAGGTTTTTTCTAATTGATTAATGGTATTTAAAATGGGTTTAATTTTTTTATCTAAGCGATAAATTTCTTCTTTGATAAGCGGAATTCTTGATTTATAAATAGCGCTAAGATCTTCTATTTCGCCTGCAAGATCTGTTTTATTGGTTAAGTTTTTATTGGCTAATAATATTTCTAATTCTTGTTCGAGGGTGTACTTTTTATTGTTTAATGTGATCAATTGGTCTTGGTAATTTGCTATGGAGTCTGTAACTTTTAAACCAGCTTGGGTTTGTAACGCAGCTCTTTTATAGTCGGTAATAGGCGTTAATTGGACAATTCGAATACCGGCATCGGCATTTACTTGGATACTATTTTTAAGAATAGATTTTGGTAAATTATCGATAATAACCGTATTTAAACCAGCATTAAGGTTCAATATGACCTTACTTTTGATCTCCGCGAGGTTTCTAAAAACAGTAATTTCTTGAATTTTTTCAGTGGCAACCATGTTATTTTCTTGTGAGAAAATAGGTAAACTGTTGATTAATAGTAAGTTTAATAATAAAATACGCTTCATTTTGTGTTTTGCTTTACATTTCAAAAATAGTATTAATTCCTTTACAACGAAGCTTTCAGAATGATGGTATTTTTCCTAGTTTCGTATTCTAATATTTAAGCTATTTTATGAAAAGATTTAAAAGTGTAGTACTTGCCCTTTCTTTAGTGTTTGTGGCATTTGGAACGAAGGCTAATACCACCCCCGACGAAGGTATGTGGTTGCCCATGCTCATCAATAAGAATTACGATGAGATGAAAAAAATCGGTTTTAAATTATCAGCCGATGATATTTATAATGTAAACCACTCTAGTTTAAAAGATGCCATTGTTTCGATGGGCTTTTGTACTGGCGAAATGATCTCGAAAGAAGGTTTAATGTTAACGAATCACCACTGTGGCTATTCTAGTATTCAATACAATAGTTCTGTTGAACACGATTATTTAACCGATGGTTTTTGGGCTAAATCTAAAGAGGAAGAATTAAAAGCACCTGCAATTGTGGCTTCATTCTTAGTAAGAATGGAAGATGTAACTGCTAAAATTTTAATGGCAACAAAAGATGCGAGCGATACCGAAAAAGAAGCTAAGTTGAAAGAAGCAATTAAAGCTATGACAACAGAAGCAACGAAGGGTACAATTTACGAAGCAGACATCAAAGATGTTTTTGGAACAAATCAATATTTAATGTTTGTTTACGAGCGTTACAGAGATGTTCGTTTAGTAGGTGCGCCACCAGAATCGGTTGGTAAATTTGGAGGCGATACAGACAACTGGATGTGGCCACGTCATACGGGCGACTTTTCGATGTTCCGTGTTTACATGAGCAAAGATGGCAAGCCAGCTGCTTATTCAAAAGACAATGTTCCTTATGAACCTAAAAGACATTTAAGCATTTCTTTAAAAGGCTATAAAGAAGGTGATTTCTCCATGGTAATGGGCTATCCAGGCCGTACCAATCGTTATGCATTTTCTCGTGAATTGCAAAATGCAGTAGATCAAGTTAACCCTGCTTTAATCAAATTAAATGGTAAGAAGTTAGCCTTGATGAAAGCCGATATGGATAAAGACCTTGCTGTTAGAATTAAATTAGCATCTAATTATGCATCATTAGCGAACTCTTGGAAATACTACATTGGACAAAACGAAGGCTTGAAAAAATTGAATGTAATTTCTGGTAAACAAACGTTAGAAAAACAATTTACAGCTTATGCTAATTCATCAGAAGATTTAAAAGTAGCTTACGCAAATGTAATGACCAATACCGATAAATTATATGACGACTACAAACCATATGTAGTAAGAGGCTTATATTTATCAACTGCAGGTATGTCTACCGTAAGTGTAATGATGGCTAATTCTTTTAAATCTTTAGGAGATATTTTAATTAAAGCGCCAATCGATACAGCAGCTTTAAACAAGCAAGTACAAAGGCTAAAAGGTAATATCGACGGACAATACAAAGATTATGTTCCTGCAACAGATCAAAAAATATTTGCTGCCTTATTAACTATTTATTACCAAGATATTCCAGCAGATCAACAACCTGCAGTTTTAGCAGAAATCATCAAAAAATACAAAGCGAAAACACCCGAAGCAGCTTTTGAAAAATTTGCAGAAGCAATATTTAAGCGCTCTATATTTACTTCAAAAGAGCGTGCAGCAGCATTCTTAGCAAATCCTACGGCAAAGGCTTACCAAGCAGATCTTTTAGTTCAATACATTAATAAAATGATGGACTTTAGAAATACCTATATGAGTACGGTAATGGCTATTAATGCTGGCTTAGCCAAAGAGAAGAAAGCATACATTGCAGGTTTATTAGCGATGGATCCAACCAAATTAGTTTATCCAGATGCCAATTCTACGATGCGTGTGAGTTATGGAAAAGTAGCAGGTTATACTGCAAAAGACGCGGTGGTTTATAATTATTATACTACAGACAGGGGTTTATTAGAAAAATATAATCCTGCAGACGAAGAATTTGTATTGCCTGCGAAATTAGTTTCGCAATTGAAACAAAAAGATTTTGGTATGTATGCAAACGAAAAAGGGGAGTTGCCAATTTCGTTTTTAACAGATAACGATATTACTGGTGGTAACTCTGGAAGTCCTGTAATCAATGGCAATGGCGAGTTAATCGGTGCTGCTTATGATGGCAACTGGGAAGCTATGACCGGCGATTTAGTGTTTGATAAAAACTTTAAACGCACCATTGTGGCCGACATTCGTTATATCTTATTTATCGTTGATAAATATGCGGGTGCTACTAATTTAATTAATGAAATGACTTTGGTTAAATAATCAAAATTGAATAAATAAAAAAAAGGGATGGTAAATTTTACCATCCCTTTTTTTATGCTTTAATAAAATTAATATTTAAAAGTCCCGAACTCCGATTCAATGGTTAATTGTTTTGTATCAGAAGCTTCCACTCGACCAATTATTTGCGCAGCTACATTAAATGATTTGGAAATATCGATGATGCTTTGTGCAATAGATTCATCTACATAAATTTCCATTCGGTGACCCATGTTAAACACTTGATACATCTCTTGAAATGCAGTGCCAGATTGCTCTTGAATCAATTTAAATAATGGAGGAATCGGAAATAAATTATTTTTGATGAGGTGAACATTGTTTACAAAATGTAACACTTTGGTTTGACCACCTCCGCTACAATGAACCATACCATCTATTTGTGTTGGAAATTGTGCTAATATTTTTTTGATGATAGGAGTATAGGTTCGGGTAGGAGACAATACCAATTTACCAGCTGTTATTTTGCCGAAATTTTCAATTTCAATTTCATCTGTTAATTGCATGCCACCAGAAAAAATTAAATCGTAAGGTACCGCTGGGTCGTAGGTTTCGGGGTATTTTGCCGCAATTGTTTTATTGAAAACATCGTGTCGTGCCGAGGTTAAGCCATTGCTCCCCATGCCACCATTGTATTCGCTTTCGTAAGTCGCTTGTCCAAACGAAGCCAAACCAACTATTACATTTCCGGCTTTAATTTTATGATTCGAAATAACTTGTTCTCTAAGCATTCTACAGGTTACCGTAGAATCAACTATAATGGTGCGCACTAAATCGCCTACATCGGCTGTTTCGCCGCCAGTGGAGTAAATTTCCATCCCATGCGATCGGAGTTCTGCTAAGACCTCTTCGGTTCCATTGATAATAGCTGCAATAACTTCGCCAGGTATTAAATTTTTATTTCTACCAATGGTAGAGGAAAGTAAAATATTGTCGACTGCACCTACGCAAAGTAAATCATCGGTATTCATGATAATGGCATCTTGTGCAATGCCTCGCCAAACACTGATATCGCCAGTTTCTTTCCAATATGCGTAGGCCAAAGAAGATTTTGTACCTGCACCATCGGCATGCATAATATTACAATAGTCGGGGTTTTTACCTAAAATATCCGGAATGATTTTGCAAAAAGCTTGAGGAAATATCCCTTTATCAATATTACTAATTGCTAAATGGACATCTTCTTTGGAGGCACTTACACCGCGAAGGTTATATCTTTGGTCGCTCATAAAATAACAAAGGACAAATATAATTATTTGTCCTTTGATTATGATGTTTAAATGTTGATTAAGGTTTCTTTCTTACAGGCACTGTTGTTGCAGGATTAACTGCCGGTGCAACTACTGGTGCAACTACAGGAGCTACAACAGGCGCGCTGGTAGCAGGAGCAGTTGTAGCAGGCGCTACTGCATTTGCTTTAGCTGGGCTTGCAGCAGGTGCAATTGCTTTGGGTGTAATTGCTTTTGGTGCTACTTTTTTACCTGCGTCTGGTAATTTTACTGCCTCTTTTGGAACATAATCTTCAGAAATAATAGAGAATGTAGTACGACGGTTTAAGGCATGCATTTCTTCAGGACAAGTTACACCATCTTTACATTCATTTAATAATTTTGATTCTCCGTAACCTCTAGGTCTTAATCTTTCAGTTTCAATTCCTTTAGATACTAAATAGTTGACTACGGATTGCGCTCTGCGAAGAGATAACTCATTGTTGTAAGTTGAATCTGCTCTAGAGTCGGTATGTGAAGCAATTTCGATTACAAAAGTAGGGTTATCAGATAACGTTTTATTGATCGTATCTAATCTTTCAATAGATTCCGGTTTTAAATCTGCACTCGCTAAATCATATAAAATTCCTTTGATGATAATTTCTTTTAATGGTATAGGATTCAATCTAAAATTCAATTCGAAATCTTTAGATTCTTTATAACCATAAGTTGATGTTTCTGCTACATCACCAAAGAAACGATATTTTGAAGCACTTAATTGATAATTAACATCTTTTTTAAGGGCAAATTTATATTTACCTGCAGGGTCTGTAATGACTAGCTGTGTGGAACCATCGCTACCAATAATATTGATTTTAACACCAGCAAAAGTTTTGCCAGAAGCATTATTGATGGCTTTACCAGAAACATTAAATACCAAAGGAATTGCAATTACAGAATAAATATCGTCTTCGCCTTTTCCGCCAAAACGGTTAGAGCTGATATAGCCGGTTTCTTTATTTTCGTCTAATATAAATCCAAAGTCATCACCTGTAGAATTGATAGGAGATTTTAAATTAGTAGCATCGGTCCAGTCGCCTTCTTCAAAATCACAAAACAATACATCGAATCCGCCAATACCTTTGTGACCATTAGAAGCAAAATAAAGGGTGCCAGATGGGTGAATAAAAGGAAACTCTTCGTCGCCCTCGGTATTGATTTTTGGTCCTGCATTTACTGGTGCAGCCCAAGTGGTTCCTTGTCTTTCTGAATACCAAATATCTTTGCCGCCTAAACCACCTTTTAGCACAGAGGTAAAGTAAATTCTTGTTCCATCTGCATTGATGCTCGGATGCGCCATTAACACAGAATCTGGATTGGGTATTTCTACTAACTTAGGTTCTGTCCAAGTATTTCCTTCATTTTGAGTTTGTAAAATTGCACAGCCAATTTCTTTGCCTTTATTTCCATTACACTGTGTATAATATAGAATGCGATTGTTATTGTCGAAACTAGTTACCCCTTCATTGAAATCAGAATTGATGGCTTTGTTTAAAGGGTCAACCCTAGACCAACGGTTTTTTCCGGTAGTAGCTGAAGCAAATATATTTTCATAGTTTTTTCCAGTTCTTTCGTAATAGTTTTTCCCTTTTACTTTTCCTCTATTGGAAGTAAAAATAATGCCTTTTCCATAAAAGCTAGGCGCATACTCTACATCTTTTGTATTAAGAGCACCTTCATTAAAAACATCAAACCAAGTTGCTTTTTCTTTCCATTTTAAGGCTAAGTTGCAATTTTCTATGCCTAGCAAAGCCAATGAATCACCGGGTTTTTGCGATAAATATTCTTTATAAGTTGCAATTGCATCTTTCAACCTGTCTTGAAATTTATATGCATTCGCTAAATTCAAATATACTTCCTTACCCTCGTAACCAGCAGCTACTGCTTTCTCGTACCAAATAGAAGATTGTTTGGTGTTATTAATTTGACGATAAGATTCTGCAACCTTATAAATTAATTCTGCTTTGGTTTTTTTATTCCTGATGGTTGGAATTGCTTTTTTATACAAATCGGCAGCAATAAAATATTTTTCTGCGTTGTAGGCTTTTTCTGCTGCAATAACACTTGGCTTTTGTGCACCACAAGAAGATAAAACAATAATTGATCCGGTCAAAAAGGTTAAACAGATGTTCTGAATTAATTTCATTTCGTATTGAATTTTATTTTTTAATTAAACCTTTAAAAAAGGCTCATAGGGTCTAATTACCAAATATAAATTATTTTCAATATAAACCTAAATGCTAAATTTGATTATCTATAAAAAAACCCATCAATCAAATTGATGGGTTTTAGTTTTGTGGCGCTAATTACTTGATAAACAAGAGTTCTCTGAATTTTGGTAATGGCCAAAAACCATCACCAATGATCAATTCTAATTTATCCACATGGTAACGAATTGGCTCAAAATAGCTTTTTACCTTTTCGTCATATGTAATGGCTATTTTACGTGCATCTGTAATCACATTGGCTTTTTTACGCTCTTCGATCATGCTATCAACCGAAGTTTTAACCGCTAATAAATGCTCAGATATTTGTTTAATTAAGGATAGCTGGCCTTCAAAAGTGTTTTTAGGCATTCCTAAGTCTTTCAAACCTTTTACATTCTCAATTAAGGTGTTTTGATAAGCAACTGCAGCAGGAATGATGGTGCTAGTAACTAATTCACCCACAATACGCGACTCAATTTGCATTTTTTTCATGTAGTTTTCTAACATGATATCGTGTCTTGCATGCAATTCACGTTCATTGAAAACACCATTTTGAGCAAAAAGATCGGCTGTTTTCTTAGAAATGTAAGCGTCAAGTGCCTTTGGAGTTGTTTTAATATTCGATAAACCTCTCTTAATCGCTTCTTTTTCCCAATCTGCACTGTATCCATTACCTTCAAAACGAATGCTTTTTGATTCTTTGATATATTTTTTAATAATTGTAATTAAGGCAATATCTTTTTTCTCTCCTTTTTCAATTAGGGCATCTACTTCTTTTTTAAACGCAGTTAATTGGGCTGCAACAATGCTATTTAAAACGGTCATGGCTGCAGATGAATTGGCAGAAGATCCAACCGCTCTGAATTCAAATTTATTACCAGTAAAAGCAAAAGGGGAAGTTCTATTTCTGTCGGTATTGTCTAATAAAATTTGTGGAATTTTTGGAATACCTAACCACATGGCATTATTTGTATCTGCTTTTTTATTTATTTTTGAAGTTTCGATTTCGTTTAAAACTTCGTCTAGTTGAGAACCTAAGAAAACCGATATAATAGCTGGAGGCGCTTCGTTTGCACCTAAGCGATGATCATTATTAATAGAAGCAATACTTGCTCTTAATAAATCGGCATGCTCATAAACAGCTTTAATGGTATTCACAAAAAAGGTTAAGAACATTAAATTATTTTTTGGCGTTTTACTAGGTGCTAATAAATTTTTACCCGTGTTGGTAATTAAAGACCAGTTGTTATGTTTACCCGAACCGTTTACTCCAGCATAGGGCTTTTCGTGAAGTAATACTTTGAAGCCATGTTTGCGCGCAATTTTATCCATTAAATCCATCAATAATTGATTGTGATCAATGGCTAAATTAATTTCTTCGTAAATAGGGGCGCACTCAAATTGATTAGGAGCAACTTCGTTATGACGTGTTTTTAAAGGAATACCTAACTTAATGGCTTCGGTTTCAAAATCAATCATATAAGTTAATACGCGCTCTGGAATAGAACCAAAATAATGATCTTCTAATTGTTGGCCTTTGGCAGACATATGTCCAAAAAGAGTTCTGCCAGTCATCATTAAGTCGGGTCTTGCATTGTATAATGCTAAATCAACTAAGAAATATTCTTGTTCTATTCCTAAAGAAGCAGAAATTTTAGTGATGTTTTTGTCGAAATATTGGCAAACTTCGACTCCTGCTTTATCTAAGGCATGTAATGCTTTTAATAAAGGCGCTTTGTAATCTAGCGCTTCGCCAGTATAGGAAACAAAAACAGTTGGAATACAAAGCGTATTTCCAGAAATTGATTCCATGATAAATGCTGGTGATGATGGATCCCAAGCAGTATAACCTCTTGCTTCAAATGTGTTTCTAATACCTCCATTTGGAAATGAAGAAGCATCTGGTTCTTGTTGCACTAAGGCATCGCCAGAAAATTTCTCTATAGAACGGCCATCCGAACTAGGTTCAAAGAATGAATCGTGTTTTTCTGCGGTACTACCTGTTAAAGGTTGAAACCAATGGGTATAGTGTGTTGCGCCTTTTTCCATTGCCCAGATTTTCATAGCTGTTGCAATGTTTTCTGCCGTCACTCTGTCAATTGCCGTTCCGTTTTCAATATTATCTATAATCGATTGAAAAGATTCTTTCGATAAATAGTTTTTCATTTTTACTTTGTCGAATACATTGACTGCATAAAAATCTGAAATTTTGGTAGAAGGTGGGTTAACCGCCACTGCAGTTCTGTTTAAAACTGTTTCGAGTGCTTTGAATCTTGATTGAGGCATAATTTTAGGCTTTTTTAGATTTAACGTCACAAAAATACATAAATCGGCTAAATTTATGAGTGTTTTTCTAAAAATGTGGTAAAATTTTGGCAATTGTTGATAAAATTTTAGGTGTTTTTGTAAAAAAGGTAAAAAATAGCGCAAAAAGGTAATTAATTATTTTTGTTAATTTCGAAGAAAAATGATCCAATTCTTTAAAAATAAAATTCAGTCTAATAAAGAGGCAATGTTATTGTATGTAGGAAATTCCTTCATTACACTTTCTTCATTTTTAATAATTGCTTTGCTTTCTCATTTTTTGCCAATCGAATCCTATGGTATTTATAGATTTATTATCACTATCAGCACCGTTGCCATTACCCTGGGTAGTTTAGGCTTTGCCAATGCTTTGTACTATTATTTATCTTCCGCTAATCTCTCCCAATACCAATCAAAAATAAATTCAAATAGGTTGGGTTTATTCATCATGAGTATGATTACGCTTTTATTGATGAAGTTGATTTCGTTTTTATTCTTCGAAAAATTGGCCGATTTTCAATTAGCACAATACCAATGGGTGATAGCAGGAATAGTGTTTATAGGTATTTTACAAGCTAATGAGTTAAATATTTTTTTGATCAATAAAAAAATAAAAGTCTACTTAGTCATAACCTTTATTATTATTATTTTAAGAATAGCTTCATTATTCATAGCCTATTATCAACATTGGACGCTATTAGATTTATTGCAGCTCCATTTGATTTGGAGTTTTGTTTCCTTACTAGTTAATCAGTTATTGATTAATCGTTTCAATCAAATTCGCCAAGTTCAAATAAATTGGAAAGAAATTTTCTTACAATTTCAATATGGTTTTCCAATTGGATTAGGCTTGTTCTTTGGAGTTTTATTAATCAATGCCGATCGAATAATTCTCAGTGCTTTTTATCCAGATCCAACACAATTTGCCATATTATCGAATGGTAATTTCGAAGTACCCATTATTACACAGTTTTATATATCATTTAGTACCATAGCCTTGCCTATGTTGATTGAGGCTTATAGACAAAAAGATTTACAACAGTTCTTTCAAATTAGGGCAAAATATCAGCAAGAAATTATGATGATATTATTTCCAATTGTATTTGCTTTAATCAATTGGTCGGGACCTGTTATTCGAATTATTTTTGGCCAAAATTACACCGAAAGCGCTGCTTTGTTTACTGTATTTGCCGGTAGTTTTTTGATCAGGTTTACCAGTCATCATGATATTTTTTTAGCTACCAATCAAACTAAATATATTTCAATTATTCAAGGTATCGAATTAATTTTTCATCTTATTTTAACTTATGTTCTTATTAGTAAATTTGGTATGATAGGGGCATCTTATGCTTATTTAATTACCAATATTTTTTACTTTATTTTTACTAGTTATTATTCTGCAAAGATAATGGGAGTAAGTATTTGGAAGATACATAACTGGAAACACTTGCCGCCAAATTTACTGCTTTGTGGCATTATTTTATTGGGTTTTAAATCTATTGATGCGGCACTTATTTATTCAGATTTACAAGCCATTGTACTTGCTATATTTTATGTTATCAGTACTTATTTATTTTTAAATTATAGGTATGCTACTATTTTAAAACATGGATAAGCAAAATATACAATTTGAGCTAAGGGCTATTGCCCAAGAGCCTTTCGCGACCATGGCTTTATTAGCACAACAAGAAAATTTAATACCGTCTGCCATTTTACCTTATCATTTTATTGATTTTGAAAAAAGGGTAGAGGTGCATAAAGAATCCGCACTTTTTTTAGATTTCGTCAAACACCTAAATACCACATTTTCGAATATTGAATTAAAAATGCCCATTCAATTTACCGATGCCAGACCCTTTACCTGGCTAGGTTTTAAGGTTGTTCAGCATTATACTTATTTAAT
>CANNIS010000048.1 GCA_947505035.1 Sphingobacteriales bacterium | reverse complement strand
TTGTTTGCTTCGACCGCTAAATCGGGTGCGCCATTCATGTATTTTCCGGTAGATGGGCCATAAGTATTTTGCCAAATAACATCGTCGTACGGACCTGGAAGAGAGACTGGGCCTACATTACCGCCGCCACTTGTGTTTCCTCCTGCTAATGGCGTGATGATTGAAAAGTGTAAGGAATCACCATCTACATCGATGGCTTTAAAATCATATTTAAATGGTTCGTTGATGCACAAATAACTCAAAGGGTCGCGGGTAAATTCGGGACTGTTATTGATTTGCAAACCACCTCCACCCGGATAAGCCGAAGGCAATTCCATGTAAAATGCCATGGGCGTATTGCCAGGGCTAACTATATTTTTAATGATATTATTTCTACAACATCTTTCCCAAGACACATAATAACCCGCCGTATTATTGAACTGAGTAGCAGGCATAGTAAATTGTCCTTTAAATATTCCCACTTCTACACAACGTAATTGTGGATTAATACAAGAGGTATTATATACGATTGGATAAATAATAGTTCGTGGCAGCGTAATATTTTTGACGCGGGTATTAGTAGCTTTATCAAAAATGCCGATACTAAGAGACTGCTCAAAACCAGCACCATTTGCGCCACAATCCCTAAACATTTTCAATTTTAATTCGTAGGTATCGCCCGAAATATGCCTGTAACTAAAATCGCCACCTACAATATGAGCTGCAAATAATCCGCCCACATTTAAGATGCTGAAAACAAAAAGTAAAATGCTCGATTTTCTAAACAACATAAGCTATAAATATAAACGTAAAATGTTATAAATCAACGCAACAAACTAATATTCGTCGTCAAATTACGCCCGTTTATATCAAAATAAACGAAATAAAGCCCAACAGGCAAATTATCGCCATTCCATTTAAAGCCAACATCCTTACTTTGAAATACCATTCTTCCCCATCGATTATATATTTGGACTGCAAATTTTTCGGCACAAGAATTTACAAATTCGCCAGGTATAAAATAAAAATCGTTGAAGCCATCTTCGTTAGGCGTAAAAACATTGGGGATATTTTTTAATAAATCAACATCCGAAAGCGAAACATAAGGCAGTTTAAATTCGTAGCTTGATTTTAGCGGATAAGGGCAAGCATTGTCTTGCGCTAAAACGCGAACATATAAAGTATCTCCTTGTTTTAAATTACAATTTGTTTCCAAACAAAGTTTTGCATTAGCCGGATTGGTAGTTTCGGATTTAGTAAAAGTATAATTTTTTAGGAATTGATTTTTATTAAACCCCACTTGTAATTGAATTGAATCTAATAGGTTACTATCGGCAACCAAAAAATCAAAACAAATGATTTCTTTAGGTTGTAATTGCTGTTGCGTGCAATTTGATAAACAAGTAATTTCGGGCGCAAACCTATTGGGGCATTGCACTACCACAATTTGCATTTCTCTTCTAATTTCAGAAATTTTAATTCCCTCGCGAAATTCTTCACATTTGATAGCGGCTAAATAAACCCCAATTTTTTGAGGATTTACACTGAGCAAACCAGTTGAAGCATCCACTTGAATATCTGGATTACCATCTAAAACATTTCCAGCTAAACTATAGCCTGTATTCCAAACAATGGGATCGTATGGTCCGGGTATTGGATCTACTTGCCCTGTTTGATTAGTTAAGCTATTGGCATTGGCGTGCCCTTTTAAAGGGTCGATGAGTGTATAAACTAAAGAATCACCATCTAGTTCAGTAGCAGAAAAATCGAGTTCGTAATTTTCAAATGCACACAAAAGTAACGCAGGATAATTTTTAAATTCAGGACTTGAGTTTTCGAAAGTTTGATTGAATGCAAAATCAGGTTTCCACTCCATGTAATAAGCCGAGCCTATGTCTTGTGGGTTTGCTACATTTTGCGCCAAGGCATTTCGGCAACATTGTTCGTAAACAAAATAATAACCTGCCGGATGATTATATTCGGATGCTGGCATAGTTAATACCACCGAATAGTTTCTTTGTTGCACACAATTTACAGGACTTGTTACACAAGCCGCTTGCGAAAAATCTAAAGTTGTAGTAGAATCAACAGCCAATTGCAAAACTGTTTTTAGTTGATTCGTGCCTATTTCAAATACCCCAACTTTTAAACTACCCGGCGGAAAGCCAATGGAGCTTGGACCACAATCTTTAAAATAAGCTAATTTAATTTGGTATTGATTGTTGCCTAAATAACGATAACTAAAACCACCGCCAACAATATGAGAGGCCACAAGCGATTGCAGCATCAGCATACAAAAAATAAATAGCTTAATTTTCTTAACCATTATACCTTAAAATTAAGCTATTTAAACCTACCTTTGAAATTTGAATGAAATATGGCCGATAAAATATTACCCTTATACGAAAAAGTAACCATTTTAGACATTGCGTCTGAAGGTAAGTGCGTGGCAAAAATTGATGATTATGTAATTTTTGTAGATAAAGTTGTACCTGGAGATGTAGTTGATATTCAAATTTTTAAGAAAAAGAAAAGTTTTGCAGAAGGCAAAGCTGTTCATTTTCACTCATTATCTCCTCAGCGTGCGGAAGTATTCTGCAGCCATTTTCATACTTGTGGCGGTTGTAAATGGCAAAATTTAGCCTATCCTTCTCAATTGGCTTTCAAAGAAAAAACAGTAAAAGATAATTTAGAAAGAATTGCCAAAGTTCCTTTGTCTGCTATATCTCCTATTGTTGGTTCAGATAGTATCCAGTTTTATAGAAATAAAATGGATTATACTTTCTCTAACAAAAGATGGTTGACCAAAGAAGAAGTAGCTTCCGATTTGAAAATTGAAGAACCCGCTTTAGGATTTCATGTGCCTAAAAGATTTGATAAAATTATTGAAATAGAAAAATGCTATTTGCAAGATGATCGCGCTAACGACATCCGAAACGAAACGGCTAAATTCACCAAAGCTAATCGATACGACTATTACGACATCAGACAAAACACTGGCTTGATGCGTAATTTAATTATCAGAAATACCAGCACCAATGAGTGGATGGTTATTGTAGTATTTGCTTCAGATGAACAAGAAAAAATAAGTGCATTACTTTCGCATTTAAAAAATACTTTTCCGTTTATTACTTCTTTGCTGTATGTAATCAATACCAAAAAGAACGATACTATTTTTGATTTAGAAATTCTTACCTACCACGGTGCTAATTTTATTTCAGAAAGCATGCAAGATTTAAAAGGTAAAGAAATTTCTTTTCGCATTAGCCCGAAAGCATTTTACCAAACCAATTCGGCACAAGCTGCAAAATTATATCAATTAGCCACCCAAATGGCTGCACTAACTGGCGAAGAGGTTGTGTACGATTTATATACCGGAACAGGTACCATTGCCAATTTTATAGCCTCTTCGGCTAAAAAAGTAATCGGCATTGAATATGTAGCAGATGCCATTAAAGATGCGGTTATTAATTCCGAAATAAATGGCATCGACAATACTTTGTTTTTTGCTGGAGATATGAAAGAGGTATTGACAACCGAATTTATTGCAACACATGGCAAACCACAAGTAGTCATTACCGACCCACCAAGAGCCGGCATGCACGAAGATGTTTGCAAGAAACTACTATTTATGCGTAGCGAAAAAATTGTGTACATCAGTTGTAACCCTGCTACACAAGCCCGAGATATTGCCATTTTAGATGAAGCCTACGAAGTTGCTAAGATTCAACCGGTAGATATGTTTCCGCATACCGAACATGTAGAAAATATTGTATTATTAACTTTGAAAAAATAAATTACTGCTTGCGCATATGGAACCAAAAGACCTATTCGAAAACGCATCCGAAAAACCAAAAGAATCTCCTTTAAAAAGTTTGGAGACCGACTTAATTCTTTATAGCGAAACCTTAAAAGAAATAGCTTTAGAAATTTTAGAAGAAAAACTTTCCGAATTTCCCATTTTTATTGCCCACCAACATCAAGTTTCTTTAGGCGAACAAGTGGTCGATAAAGAGGAGCTGTCTACCGAATGGAATATCAATGTCTCTTTTTTAGAGGATTTTATTAGACATGGCGCGATTTTAGAAGAAAAAATCGAATTTTTTAAGAAAAGTTATAAAGACCCTAAAAACTATGTATGTTTATTTGTGGTTGTGCCAGAAGGCGCTAACTTTGTATTCTTCCCATATAAATAAAGGTAATCATGGCTGCTAAAAAAAGTATTCAAATTTTAGACCAAGCGCAAATCAAACAAAAAATTGATCGCATTGCGTATCAAATTTTAGAAGATTGTTTTGATGAAAAAGAAATTATCATCGCAGGCATCGCAAGCAGAGGATATGTTTTTGCACAAAAACTCGAAAAAGTATTGAGCAAAATTTCAAAAATCAAATGTACTTTAGTAGAAATTACTTTAGACAAAGACAGCAATAATTTAGTGGCTAGCACCAATATTCCCGTTAGCCAATGTAAAAATAAAACCATTATTTTAGTAGATGATGTATTGAATTCGGGAAGAACTTTATTGTATGGGCTATCTGTATTTTTGAATATTCCTACTAAAAAAATCAGAACCGCTGTGCTCGTAGATAGGAGTCATAAATTATTTCCAATTTCAACCGATTACGCTGGATATACAATTAGCACGGTATCTCAAGAGCATATATCGGTGGTATTTGATAAAAATAAAGAGGCTGTTTATCTTTCTTAATGAGCGAATTGCGCTATTTGTTCGACTATCCCATTTACATTGATCGAAAGACCACTCATGCTTAAATCGGCTTGTTCGTAAAAAGGCATTCTGGCTTTTAATTGATTCGAAATAAATTCTTTTAGTTGTTTTTCATCCATGCCAACGATGCTTGGTCTTATCTTCTTTGCTTTCGATAATCGTTCGAATAAAACCGACTCTTGCAGATCAACATAAACCACCAATCCTTTATTTTTCATAAATCCGAGGTTGTCAAAAAAACAAGGGCTGCCGCCGCCGCAGGCTAGCAAAAAATGATCTTTAGTTTGGAATGTTTGCAAACAGGCCTGCTCCATTTCTCTAAAAGCGGTTTCGCCTAAGAATTTAAAAATATCGCTGATACTGCAGCCCGCCTTGGCTTCTATGAGTTTGTCTAAGTCGAAAAAAGTAAGGCCCAGTCGATGGGCTAATTTTTTTCCGATGGTGCTTTTGCCTGCCCCCATAAAACCAATTAAAAAAATCGAAGATTTTTTTGCAGTTAATTCCATCTGCTTAAGCATTTAGTTTAACACGAGGATCTAAAAACCCATATAGTATGTCTACTAAAATATTGATGATTACAAATAAGAATGCGATAAATAATACTGCGCCCATTACTACCGGAAAATCGGAAAGTTCTAAAGCATCTACCGTTACTTTTCCTAAACCATTCCAACCAAAAATATATTCAACAAAAAATGCGCCAGCCATTAAGGAAGCAAACCATCCCGAAACTGCAGTCACTACCGGGTTTAAAGCATTTCGTAATGCATGTCTAAAAATAATTGCACTAGCAGATAATCCTTTTGCTTTAGCTGTTCTAATATAATCTAAACTCAATACTTCTAACATCGAACTGCGCGTGAGTTGCACAATAATTGCCAATGGCCGAATGCCTAAAGTGATGGTTGGTAATATGATATTTTTTAGATTGAGTATTTCTCCATCAAATGGATCGTAATCATACAAACTTCCAGATAAATTTAAACCTGTATAATCACCTAATACAAAAGCAAAAAACCAAGCGATTAAAATTCCTGCAAAAAAGGAAGGCATGGAAATACCCAGAATAGCAGTTGACACGGCTAGTTTATCGATCCAAGTATCTTTAAAAATGGCAGCCAATACACCTAGTCCAATACCAATAATGGTGGCGAACAACATCGCTGCTAAAGCTAACAAAGCGGTGTTTGGAATGGTATTCCACAAAATCTCGGTTACTTCTTTTTTAGTTTGATAAGATCTACGCAAATAAGGTTTTTTCAAAACCAACATGCGTTCAGCCGATAAATTTGCGATGCCTATAAAATGATATTTAGCTAAGGTTTCCGAATCGGTTGCGATAATGCTAATGGGCGATAAATCGGAAACATAATTAACAAATTGTACCGACTTAGGTTTATCTAATCCAAACTCTTTGTTTACCGCTTCCATTGTTGCCACATCGCTGCGTTGCCCCTGCGTCATTCTGGCTGCATCTCCTGGCAAAATAGTAAACAAGGTAAACACCACTGTTACCACGCCAAATAATACCAGCAATCCGTATCCTAATCGTTTGATTAAATAGCTGATCATTTGTTTATTTGAGTAGCGATTTCTTTGGCACTAGGTAGCGCACGAAAAGCCCATTTGTTTATAATCACTCCGTTTTGAATTAACAATACGCCAGGGTTCGATCTTACCATTGTTTTTAAAGTAGTTGCATCACAATAATAAAAAGAGAACATGATGTTGAGTTCATGACGAATGTTTTCTGTGGCAATATCGCTACTTGCTGTTAAGCCAATGGTACTGATTTTATATTCTTTTTCTAATTGCACAGCAAGCGCCGAAATGCTTGCTAATACGATAGGATTAACCTTTTCCAATTCGTTACTCACCACCCAAAGTCTTGCGCCTGCATAAGTTATAAAATCTTCTGAATAATCGTTACCATCGGCATCGGCAATTCTTAAGTCTTTTATTTTTGGCTTAACACCTTCACGAATTAATTTATTTTCTGTTTTCAGCCATTTCCAAGTACTGTCTTGCCATGGGTAATTTTTTAAATCAAATTCTTTTTGCAAGCCCTCTTTTTCATAAGTCATGACGGTGGTAAACGAGTCGGTAATTGCACCAACTGGTACTTTCATTTGTTCAGGAATATTATTACCAATTTTATATGGTAAAAAATCTACCACCGGTAAGTAAAACAAACAAAACACACCAAATAAAATGGCAATTAAGGTGGTCGAAAGTAAAATGCTTAATTGTCTTATTTCTGAAAAAGCAGATGTTAATTTTTCTTTGCTTTTAAAAATGATTAAAATTAAAGCCAATAAGATTACATCTTTCATAAATGATTGCCATGGGCTCAATTTAATAGCATCGCCAAAGCAACCACAGTCTGTAACCTTTCCACTGATAGCAGAATAGCCCGTGAGGATGGTAAAAAACACAATTAAAATTAACAACAACCAAGCTGTTAATTTATTGCGCAAAGAAAGCAATAAGGCAACGCCTAATATAACTTCTAATGCACATATAAAAACCGAAAGCGTTAGCACCAATGGATTTAAGAAAGTAAGCCCAAAAAGCACAAAATATTCTTCTAGCTTAATAGAAAAGCCCGTTGGGTCATTTAATTTTATTAAACCTGAAATGATAAATAATATTCCGACAAAATATTTACTAAACTTCAACATATTTTTAATCTGTTAATTTTATTAATGCAAAAACCGAATAATTAATGATGTCTTGATAATTTGCTTTCACCCCTTCCGAAACCAAAGTATTGCCTTGGTTATCTTCAATTTGTTTTACGCGCAATAATTTCATCAAAATTAAATCGGTTAAAGAACTCACGCGCATATCTCTCCAAGCCTCTCCATAGTCGTGATTTTTATCTTCCATTAAAGATTTGGTTTCATTTATTTTTTGGTCAAACAAACTATTTACAATACTCACTTCTAACTCTAGCTCTGGCGATGTTAGTTCTAATTGAATCATGGCAATCACACAGTAATTAATAATGCCAATGTACTCCGGAATAATTCCCTCGTCTACTTTACTTACTTTTTTATCTTCGAGCGTTCTGATGCGTTGTGCTTTAATAAATATTTGATCTGTGATAGATGAAATGCGCAATACACGCCAAGCCGTACCATAATCCTTAGTTTTTTTCAAGAATAAATCTTTGCAGGTTTTAATAACCGCATCGTATTGATTTGTAGTCTTCGTTTGCAATTTTTTTATATTTTTACGTAGTGGATAAAAATACAGCTTTTTACCAAAAAACCGCCATTTCATGTAATGGGAATTTCATAGATCTTAGCAAACCTAAGGTAATGGGCATTCTCAATTGCACGCCCGATTCTTTTTTTGAAGGCAGCCGGACCCAAAATACCCAGGAGGCTTTAAAAAAAGCAGCCGAAATGATAGATCAAGGTGCCGATATGCTCGATATTGGTGGCTATTCTACCCGACCAGGCGCTTTGGTTATTTCAGAAGCAGAAGAAATTAACCGAACACTCCCCATTACGGCCGCTATTAAAAAAGAATTTCCGCATATTCCACTTAGCATCGACACGTTTAATAGTCAAGTAGCAAAAGCACATTTAAATCAAGGAGTTGCCATCGTTAATGATATTTCGGCAGGCGAGCTAGACCCAAACATGTTTAAATTGATACAAGAATTCAATCCAATTTATATTATGATGCACATGCGAGGAACCCCGCAAACCATGACACAGCTTTGTGATTACGATAACCTACTCGAAGAAATAATCGCTTATTTTCAAGAAAAAATAAATGCGATTGGCGATACAAATATCATCATCGATCCTGGATTTGGATTTGCAAAAACCAGCAGCCAAAACTTTGAACTATTGCATAATTTGCAAAAATTAAAGGCTTTGCAACAACCTATTTTGGTAGGAATCTCTAGAAAATCGATGATTTATAAATCCTTAAATATTAGCCCAGCCGAAGCCCTCAATGGCACAACCGCCTTACACATGGCGGCTTTGAGCGCTGGCGCGCAAATTTTAAGGGTGCACGATGTACTTGCAGCCAAACAATGCGTAACTTTATTCAATCTATTAAATAATTAATAAATATGGAAGTCTTTGATCTTGGATTGGTAAAACTAGGACTGTTCGATGTGATTGACATTGTATTAGTAGCCTTTATTATTTATCAAATTTACAACCTCATTAGAGGTACCATTGCGGTCAATATTTTTATTGGCTTATTGTTAATTTATGGTTTATGGATTGGTGTAAAAGCACTTAACATGCAATTACTTTCTGGCATTTTAGATAAAGTAATTGGACTTGGATTGATTGCATTGCTCATTTTATTTCAACAAGAAATTAGGCGTTTTTTATTATTGATTGGGAAAAATGCGGTCTCTAAAAAGAATAGTTTTTGGAGAAAAGTTTTGGTCACTAATACAGCAAACGACGAGTTTGCAACTTATTATATTCAAAAAGTAATAGACGCCTGTAAGTCAATGTCTATGAGCAAAACAGGCGCTTTAATAGTTTTTGCAAAAACATACGAAGAGCAAATTTTCAATAATAATGGCGAGGTAATTGATGCCAGAATTTCTAAAAGATTATTAGAAGCTATTTTTGCTAAAACCTCTCCGATACACGATGGCGCAGTGGTTATTTCTGAAGGATTAATTAGGGTGGCCAGTTGCATTTTACCCTTAACAGAAAATAGTGAAATTCCGGCTCAACTTGGATTAAGACATAGAGCTGCGGTAGGCATTACCGAACAAAGTGATGCCATTGCCATTATTGTTTCGGAAGAAACAGGATTTATTTCTTTTGCTAGCAGAGGTAAAGTAAGAACCAATATTTCTTTACAAGAACTCGATCGCTTGTTACAAAAAGATGTGGTATAAAAAAATCGGATAGCTTTCACCATCCGATTCAAAAAATCTTTTTAATTGATTAGCAAAATTCTTCGAATGCTGCTTTTAAATTTTCTGCAATTAATTGCGCAGGTCTGCCTTCAATATGGTGTCTTTCGATCATGTGTACTAATTTACCATCTTTAAACAAGGCAATTGATGGTGAAGATGGCGGATATGGCATCATGAATGCTCTAGCCGTATCAACAGCCTCTTTTTCCATTCCTGCAAAAACAGTAACTAATTTGCTAGGTTTTTTAGCCCCATCAATAGCCATGCGTACACCTGGACGGGCATTTGCTGCCGCACATCCACATACCGAATTGACCATTACTAAAACGGTTCCTTCCGACTTTACCGCCGAATCTACCTCGTTTGCTGTCAATAATTGCTCAAAACCGACATTTGTTAATTCTTCGCGCATAGGCGCAACCATATATTCTGGATACATATTATTTTATTTTAAACACAAATTTATAAAGAAAAAACGCTTTAAAGTAGCTTTTCGAATAATACTTCTTCAAATTCAGTATTTTTTTTGTTTTTCGCAAACACTTAAGGTATTTTTGCGTTTGATTTAAAAAAATAGAAAACAAAATGGTAGATACTTTCGTAAAGTACAAAGTTGCAGACATCTCATTAGCAGAATGGGGTCGCAAAGAAATTGGTTTAGCAGAGGCAGAAATGCCAGGTTTAATGGCTTTAAGAGCAGAATATGGCGAATCTAAGCCTTTAAAAGGTGCACGCATTGCTGGTTGCTTACACATGACCATTCAAACTGCAGTTTTAATTGAAACACTAACAGCATTAGGTGCTGAGGTAACTTGGTCATCATGTAATATTTTTTCTACGCAAGATCATGCTGCTGCTGCAATTGCTGCTGCAGGTATATCTGTTTACGCTTGGAAAGGCATGAACGAAGAAGAATTTGAATGGTGTATTGAACAAACATTATACTTTGGAGAAGGTCAAGCGCCTTTAAACATGATTTTAGACGATGGTGGTGATTTAACCAACATGGTATTCGATAAATTCCCACAATTAGTAGCAGGTATCAAAGGATTATCAGAAGAAACCACTACTGGTGTGTTGCGTCTACATGATAGAATTAAAAATGGCACTTTAGTAATGCCTGCAATCAATGTAAATGATTCAGTTACTAAATCTAAATTTGATAACAAATACGGTTGCCGCGAATCATTAGTTGACGCAATTCGTCGTGCAACTGATATTATGATGGCTGGTAAAGTAGCTGTTGTTTGTGGTTTTGGTGATGTTGGAAAAGGTTCAGCAGATTCATTATCAAACGCGGGTGTTCGTGTAATTGTTACTGAAATCGATCCTATCTGCGCATTACAAGCAGCAATGGAAGGTTACGAAGTAAAGAAATTAACAACTGCCATTAAAGAAGCTGATATTGTGGTAACTGCAACAGGTAACTACAATATCGTAAAAGGTGAGCATTTTAAAATGTTAAAAGACAAAGCCATTGTATGTAACATTGGTCACTTCGATAACGAAATCGATATGGCTTGGTTAAACAAAAACTATGGCAATACTAAAATTGAAATCAAACCACAAGTGGATAAATATACCATCGACGGAAATGATGTTTTAATCTTAGCAGAAGGTAGATTAGTGAATTTAGGTTGTGCAACTGGACACCCTTCATTCGTAATGTCTAACTCTTTCACCAATCAAACATTAGCACAATTAGAACTTTGGACTAATTCGGCTAATTACGAGAACTTAGTTTACACTTTACCTAAACATTTAGATGAGAAAGTAGCACGTTTACACTTAGCTAAAATTGGTGTTGAATTAGAAGAATTATCACAAGAGCAAGCAGACTATATTGGTGTTCCAAAAAATGGACCATTCAAGAACGATGCTTATCGTTACTAATTTTTTAAAAAAAATATACAACAAAAAGAGGTGCTTCGAGCACCTTTTTTTGTTTAGCATTCAATCCATCATTTGCATTTTTATCACCTTTAAAATGCTCGAAATTTTGTAACTTGGAATCGAAATAAAAATATCAGAAAATGACTAGGCTATCTGTCAATATCAATAAATTCGCAACAATCAGAAATGCAAGAGGCGGCAACAATCCCGACTTAATTAAAATTGTACAAGATTGTGAGCGATTTGGCGCGCAAGGCATTACGGTTCACCCCCGCCCCGACGAAAGACACATTCGTTACGAAGATGTTTATCAATTAAAAAATAATATTAGCTGCGAATTCAATATTGAAGGGAATCCTTTAGAACAAAAATTTGTTGATTTAGTACTAGCAACCGCACCGGCGCAAGTTACTTTGGTTCCAGATAGCAGCAATCAAATCACCTCTAACCATGGATGGGATACTATTCAACACCAACAATTTTTAAAAGATATTATTCAAACTTTTAAACAAGCGAATATTCGCGTTTCTATTTTTGTAGATCCCAATCCTGCGATGATTACAGCTGCAGCCAGTACTGGCACTGATCGCATTGAATTATATACCGAACATTACGCGCATCATTTTAACATAGATAAACATGCAGCCGTTAAAACTTATGTAGCAAGCGCAAACCTGGCGCATCAATTAGGTTTAGGCATAAATGCTGGCCACGATTTAGACTTACAAAATTTAGCTTTTTTAAAAAATAATATTCCGCAACTAGCAGAAGTTTCTATAGGACACGCGTTGGTTTGCGATGCCCTTTATTTGGGACTAGAAAATACTATTCAATTGTATTTAAATCAATTGAAATAAAATGGTTACTACAATTGCGATCGAAGAATTTTTAAACTTAAGCAAAAGCAATCCGGTATTTGATGTGCGCACTCCGCTAGAATTTGCGCAAGGTTATATTCCAAATGCATATAATTTGCCGATTTTTAGTAATGAAGACCGCGTAAAAATCGGTACCGCCTATAAACAAATTGGTCGAGAAGAGGCAATTTTATTGGGATTTGAACTCGTCGGATCTGAGTGGGCAAATTTTATCAGAGAAGTTAAATCAAAAACCACATCGAAAAAAATATTGATTCATTGTTGGCG
>CANNIS010000047.1 GCA_947505035.1 Sphingobacteriales bacterium | reverse complement strand
CCTGGAATTTATGCCATAGGCGATATTGTTCCAGGCCAAGCCTTAGCACACGTTGCCTCTGCAGAAGGAATCATTTGTGTAGAAAAAATTGCAGGTAAAAAAGTAGAAGCATTAAATTATAATAACATACCAGGTTGTACTTATTGTAATCCAGAAGTAGCCTCTGTTGGAATGACAGAGAAAGCGGCTAAAGCTGCTGGTTACGAAGTTAAGGTTGGAAAGTTTCCTTTCTCTGCATCGGGTAAAGCAAGCGCATCTGGAAGTAAAGATGGGTTTGTTAAATTAGTTTTTGATGCTAAATATGGCGAACTTTTAGGATGCCATATGATTGGAAGCAATGTAACCGAGATGATTGCCGAGGCAGTTGTTGCTCGAAAATTAGAAATAACTGGTCACGAATTAATTAAAACAGTTCATCCACACCCTACCATGTCTGAAGCGATTATGGAAGCGGCTGCAGATGCCTATGGTGAAGTAATTCACATGTAATAAATAGCAATAACAAGAGCGTCATTAATTTTTTTAATGGCGCTTTTTTGTTTAAGCGATATATCTTATCTTCCACCATCATTAACATTTAGGCTATGAGAATACAAACAATAGATACCGGATTTTTCAAATTAGATGGTGGCGCCATGTTTGGTGTTGTTCCAAAATCGATGTGGCAAAATATCAATCCGCCCGACGAAAACAATATGTGTACTTGGGCCATGCGTTGTTTATTAGTGGAAGACGGTAATCGCTTAATTTTAATTGACAATGGCATTGGCAATAAACAAGAAGCTAAATTTTTCAACCATTATTTTTTACATGGCGATGCCAGTTTAAAAAAATCTTTACATGCAGCAGGTGTCGATTTTTCGGACATTACCGATGTGCTTTTAACGCATTTACATTTTGATCATTGCGGCGGAAGTATCAATAAAGATGCGGATGGAAAACTAAGCACTGCTTTTCCAAATGCTACCTATTGGAGCCATCAAGACCATTGGAAATGGGCCACCGAACCAAATCCCCGAGAAAAGGCTTCTTTTCTAAAAGAAAATATCATCCCAATTCAAGAAAGTGGTCAATTGCAATTTGTGGCAGATCATGGGCAATTTTCAAATAATATTAACATCCGATTCAGCTCTGGACATACCGATCACATGATGCTGCCCATCATAAAATTTAAAGAAGAAAAAATTGCATTCTGTGCAGATTTGATACCTTCAAGTGGTCATATGGGTTTGGCTTATGTAATGGCCTACGATACTCGACCCTTACTTTCGATGTCTGAAAAAGCAGATTTTTTGTCAACTGCCATGCAAGAAAATTGGACATTATTTTTTGAGCACGATCCAAAAGTAGAATGTGCAAAAATAATTGCCGGCGAAAAAGGGGTAAAAATAGCTTCTACTCACCTACTTGCAGATTTAACTTAATTTAAAACCTGCCAAAACCATTTTAAGGTACGATTTTTGCTAGTAATGAAGCGCAGAAACAATGTCTGAAATTTTGGCTAAAAGGCCTGTAATATGGCAGATAATTGGTTTTTCGCATATTTTTTAGTAAATTCGCTACCTTTAACTTAAACCCACCAGGAGGATAAATGAGACAACTCAAGATCACCCAATCGATTACGAACAGAGAAAGTCAGTCTTTAGATAAATACTTACACGAAATCGGTAAAGTAGACTTAATTACCGCTGAAGAAGAAGTTATTTTAGCTCAAAAAATTAGAGAAGGCGATCAAGCCGCATTAGAAAGGTTAACTAAAACCAATCTTCGTTTTGTGGTATCGGTAGCTAAACAATATCAAAACCAAGGTTTAACCTTAGGCGATTTAATTAACGAAGGTAATTTAGGATTAATTAAAGCGGCTAAACGTTTTGACGAAACCAAAGGATTTAAATTTATCTCCTACGCCGTTTGGTGGATTCGTCAATCAATCTTACAAGCCATTGCAGAGCAATCTAGAATTGTAAGATTGCCCTTAAACCAAGTAGGATCTTTAAGTAAAATCAGCAAAGCATTTTCTAAATTAGAGCAAGAATTTGAAAGAGAACCTTCTCCAGAAGAATTAGCGATTTTATTAGAAACTACAGTAGATAAAATTTCAGATACCATGAGTAATTCTGGTCGCCATGTTTCTATGGATGCACCATTTGTTCAAGGAGAAGAAAATACCTTATTAGATGTATTAGAAAACCGAGATACTCCTCAAACAGATAGTATGTTAATCAACGAGTCGTTGAGTGAGGAGATTAAAAGATCTTTGGCTACCTTAACCGAAAGAGAAAGAGAAATAATCGTGTTGTTTTTTGGATTAGGTACCAATCATGCCTTATCATTAGAAGAAATTGGCGAGAAATTTAACCTTACCCGCGAAAGAGTTCGTCAAATTAAGGATAAGGCTTTACAACGCCTAAGACACACTTCTAGAAGCAAAATATTGAAGTCATATTTAGGATAATAACCTGAATCTTAAAAAGATTGAATGTTAATATTATATTAATGTTCAATCTTTTTTTATTTTTGAGCACCTATAAAAACATCCTATGTTAAACAAATACGAATCTGAGTTAAAAGTTTGGATTGCCAAAGAAAAACAGGCCATCGAACTGATTAATGTAGTTGGCAAATTATCTTTCGATAATGCCATCGAATTGGTTTTATTTAGAAAACCATTAATTGATGTAAGTGCAAGTGAAATTTTGAGCAGTCATTTATATGCACAACAAATCATTGGTAAAGCCATTGAGATTGAAGACACCCTTGCCATCGCGAATGAAATTGCTGCTTTAGCCATTGCGCCCTCTCGCATAGACCTTGGCAGATTAGCCTCTGAATGGCTCGAAGAAAAAAATAATTTTAATTCCATTGCAAATTTTGTGCAAACAAAACTAGCCACACATATTGGCTTAGATAAAAAAGTATTGAAACCCAAAGATGTTGTTTTATATGGCTTTGGTAGAATTGGAAGAATTGCTGCAAGAGAGTTAGTGATGCAAGCAGGCAAAGGAGAACAATTAAGATTAAGAGCCATTGTTACCCGTAGCAATTCGGATAAAGATATAAGCAAAAGAGCCGATTTATTAAGATATGACTCAGTACATGGCCCATTCAATGGCACCATTGTAGAAGATTTCGAAAACAAAGCTTTGATCATTAATGGGCAAACAATTGCCATGATTGCTGCTAAAGATGCGGCAAGCATAGATTATACTATTTACGGAATTAACGATGCATTAGTGATCGACAATACCGGTGTGCTTAGAGACCGAGAAGGTTTAGCAAGTCATTTAATAGCAAAAGGCGTTGCCAAAGTTTTATTAACCGCACCAGGTGGTGGCGTTCCCAATATTGTTTTTGGAGTTAACCATGAACAGCAAGCCGCCGACGAAAATATTTTTTCTGCCGCATCTTGTACCACCAATGCCATTGTACCCGTTTTAAAAGTAATTGACGAAGCTTTTGGCATCGAAAAAGGACACATAGAAACGGTACACTCTTATACCAACGATCAAAATTTATTAGATAATTACCACGAAAAATATAGAAGAGGCCGTTCGGCTGCTTTAAATATGGTGATTACAGAAACAGGTGCAGATAAAGCAGTTTCCAAAGTATTACCTCATTTAACAGGAATTTTAACAGGCAATGCAGTAAGGGTTCCTACACCAGATGTTTCCTTAGCTATTTTAAATTTAAATTTTAAAAAAGAAGTAAGTTTAGCGGCCATCAATGATACGCTAAAACAAGCATCCTTATTTGGAGATTTAGTAGAACAGATTGAGTATTCTATTTCAAATGAATTAGTATCGAGCGATTTAATTGGCAATACCCATGCTTCAATTGTAGATAGCCCAGCAACCATCTTAGCAAAAGATGGTAAAGGTGCTGTTTTATATGTTTGGTATGATAACGAATATGGTTATACGCGTCAAGTAATCCGCTTAGCAAAATCGATTGCAGGTGTAATTCGATTAAGGTATTATTAAACCTAAAATATTCCCTATAAAAAAGAGGTTCCAAATGGAGCCTCTTTTTTTGTGTATATCTTTATCAACAGAATTTGCTAAAAATTTTTAAACTGTTGATAATTAGCTATCTAAAAAAAATACTTATGCTTTACTTATCCACATATTTTGTGAATAATTAATATTGATAAAGCAAGCTATTCTATGGATATTTAGGAGTAAAAACGGAGGAATTTGTGAGATTAAAATCATTAGAAATTAAAGGCTTTAAAAGTTTTGGCGATAAAATAACCGTCAATTTTGATGAAGGAATTACGGCCATTGTTGGCCCAAATGGATGTGGAAAATCAAATGTAGTGGATGCCATTCGCTGGGTTTTAGGTGAACAAAGCACTAAAACTTTGCGTTCAGAAAAAATGGAAAACATTATTTTCAATGGTACTAAAACCCGCAAGCCAGCAAATTTAGCAGAGGTTTCTTTAACCTTTGATAATACCAAGAATGTATTACCAACCGATTATACAACCGTTACTATTACACGTAAGCTTTATCGAACTGGCGAAAGCGAATATCGTTTAAACGATGTGCAATGTAGGTTAAAAGATATCACCGATTTATTCTTAGATACGGGAATTGGTTCGGACTCCTACTCTATCATTGAATTAAAAATGATTGAAGAAATTTTAGCCAATAAAGACAATTCAAGAAGATCACTTTTTGAAGAAGCTGCTGGTATTTCTAAATATAAAATCAGAAAAAAACAAACGCTTAATAAATTAAAAGATACCGAAGACGATTTAAATCGGGTAGATGATTTACTTTTTGAAATTGAGAAAAACTTAAAAACCTTAGAATCTCAGGCTAAAAAAACAGAACGTTATTATAAGCTTAAAGAGCAATACAAAGAATTAAGCACGCAAGTAGCGACCTTTAGAATTGGGGGCTTGAAGCGCTCAATGGAAGATTTAGAAAAACAAGAAATTGCCTTTAACGACGAGAAAAGTCAGTTTGCTACTTCCATAGATGCCATCGAAGCAAATATTCAAGAAATAAAACTCGATTCTTTGAATAAAGAAAAAGAGCTTGCACACCAACAAAAAACCTTAAACGATTTTATCGCTAAAATTCGTAGCTACGAAAACGAAAAGAAAATCAAGAATGAACGCTTGACATTTCTTCAAGAAAAGGAACGCAAAATTACGACTGATTTAACAATAGACAAATCATCTGTTACAGAAATCAATTCGCAATTGGACATTGTTCAACAATCGATTTTAACCGAGCAAAAAATATTAAACGAAATTGAGTACGAATTAGCCGAATTAAAATCGCAAGTTGATATACTTAAAGAAGCGCATCAACAAGGCAGAAGTAGCTTAGAAATTGCACAAACCCAATTACAAGAAAACCAAAACATTATTTATAAGAACGAGAAAGAAATTGAAATTTTAACCGTTCAAAAATCAGGTTTAGAGCAAGAGATTACCAGAACAACTACCGAAACAAATCTTCGCCAAGAAGAAATGATTGAGTTTGATAAAGAAATCGAAAGATTAAGCGCTCAACTTAAAGTAGCAAACGATGCTTATCAAAACACCAATAACTTAGAAGAGCAATTAAAGAAAGACATTGAAGAAGCAGATCAGAAAATTGCCGAAATCAAAGAACGCTTTGCTAGAGAGACCAGAAAACTAGATGCTAAACAAAACGAATTCAACTTAACCAAAAGTTTAGTAGAGAGCTTAGAAGGTTTTCCAGAGTCTATTAAATTCTTAAAGAAAAACAACGACTGGTCTAAAAATGCGCTTTTACTTTCAGATGTTTTATTCTGTGAAGAAGATTACAGAATTGCCATTGAAAGTTATTTAGAGAGCTATTTGAATTATTATGTCGTAGATACCTATCAAGAGGCGCGTGCGGGCATTCAATTGCTTGGGCAATCTGCTAAAGGCAAAGCAAACTTTTTTGTATTAGAAGCGCTTAAAGACCTTCCTATGCCAGAAGTTGCAGCCGATAATAATGCTTTAATTCCTGCATTAAAAGTGATTAACGTGGATTATAAATACCAAAGACTTGCCTATCATTTATTGGGTAATGTTTTAGTCATTACCCAAGATGAAGAACAAATGATCAGTTCGGACACACTTGATGGTAAAGTATTATTAGCAAAAAGCGGTAAGTATAATAAAACCAAAGTATCACTTTCTGGCGGATCTGTTGGTTTATTTGAAGGAAAAAGAATTGGTAGGGCTAAAAACTTAGCGGTTTTAGAATTAGAGATCAAAGACATCAATCAATTCATTGATCAATTTAACCAACAACTTGATGAATTAACTACCCATCATTTAAAATTGAAGCAAAGTACCCAACAAGAATACCTTGCCAATTTGAAAGATGAAATTAATAAAATCAACACCGAATTAATTTCTTATCAAACTAGACAAGAACAATATTTAAATTTCATTAGTAATAGCAGTATTAGAAGAGAAGATATTCTATCTAAAATTGCTGATTATGAAACGCAATTGACAAATATGGTTCCTGAATTAGCAAATGCTTTGCAAAATAAAGAAGCATTTTCGGAACATGCATTAACCGTTCAGGCTAATTTCAATGATTTAAATGATCAATTAACCGAAAGATCATCTACTTATAATCAAAGAAATATCTCTTTCCATCAACAACAAAACAGGGTTTCTGCTTTAGAAAAAGAAATTGAGTACAAAGAAAATAACCTGAAAATTTTAACCGATAGAATTGCGATCAATGCATCCGAATACGAAGCAGCAAGCAAAGGCATGGAAGAAATCTTAAAAATGCATGACAATTCGGATACCGAATTATTGAGCATGTATGAGGAAAAAGATGCCATTGAAAAAGCAACTACCGAAGCGGAAAACGAATACCAAGTAGCCAGAGCGCAAATCTCTACTATGGAAGATAAATTGCGTTTGGTTCGTCACGAAAAAGAAGAATCGGAACAAGTATTTACCAACCTTAGAGATAAGAAAACAGAGTTAAGAATGGAATTAACTTCGTTAAAAGAAAGACTTTCTGTAGAATTTAGTGTAGACATAGACGACTTAGCAGAAGTGGAGATCCCAGAAGGAGAAGACGAAAACGCGTTAAAAATTAAAACGGATAAAATCAAAAATCAAATCGATAATTATGGCGCCATTAACCCATTAGCAATGGAAGCCTACGACGAGATGAATAAACGATTTACTTTCATTACCGATCAAAAGAACGATTTATTAGAAGCGAAAGCCTCTTTATTAGCTACCATTAAAGAGATTGATGATACGGCAAAAGTGAAATTCATGGAAGCCTTTACCCAAATCAGAGATAACTTTATCATTGTATTTAGGTCATTATTTAACGAAGAAGATTCTTGTGATTTGATTTTGATGAACCCAGAAGATCCATTGGATTCGGATATTGATATTATTGCAAAACCAAAAGGCAAACGCCCATTAACAATTAATCAATTATCTGGAGGAGAAAAAACACTTACGGCTACAGCGATTTTATTCTCCCTTTATTTATTGAAACCGGCTCCGTTCTGTATTTTTGATGAGGTGGATGCACCTTTAGATGATACAAACATTGATAAATTCAATAAAATCATTCGCAAGTTCTCTAACGAATCACAATTTATTATTGTCACCCATAATAAACGTACCATTTCTAGCACCGATGTGGTCTATGGTGTAACCATGGTAGAACAAGGCGTTTCGAGATTAGTATCTGTTGATTTACGAGAAGTAGCAGAACCTGCGGCTTAAGATCATAGCTGCAGCTTAACATCCTATAGAATAAAAATCCCCGATACTTATTCGGGGATTTTTTTTGCTAAAAAATTAAATTTTAAAATTAGCTTGAATGACCGCTAATAAAGCTTCGTGCGTGAGTTGATTGCTAGCCACCACTCTGCGTCCAAATACGAAATCATTTTCGCCCTTGAAGTCGGTAACCTGCCCTCCTGCTTCTTTTACTAATAAACAACCTGCCGCTACATCCCATGCATTTAAATTATATTCAAAATAAGATTCGAATCGACCACAGGCAACATAGGCTAAATCTACTGCCGCAGAACCCAGTCTGCGCAGCCCATGGGAACATTTCATGAGTTCTTTTAATAACTGTAAATAGTCGTCTATTTCTTCGAAAACGGTATATGGAAATCCGGTAGCAATTAAGGAATCTTGTAATGTAGGTTTGTTAGATACCGAAATTGCTTTGCCATTTAAAAATGCGCCGCCATTTTTCCATGCATAAAAACATTCGTTTCGGTTTACTTCGTGCACCACACCTACTACTAATTCGTTTTGATACATTAACGCAACGCTAATAGAATAGCATGGTAAGGAATGCATAAAGTTGGTCGTGCCGTCTAGCGGATCAACGATCCATTGAAAATCTTTAGTTTCTTGTAAAATGGTATTTTCTTCAGTAATAAAACCAGCCGCTGGCAAAATCTGCTGTAATCCTTTAACCAATTGCATTTCGGCAGTTTTATCTACGTAAGAAACTAAGTCGTTTAATCCTTTATGTTCTATTTTATCGCTCGAAAATGTGAGGGCTTGTGAAGCAATATAATTGGCTACCGATTGCGTTAACAAGGTGAGTTCTTCGGTAATTTGCTGGTAATTGCTCATTTTAACTTTTAGGAATTTTTACTTTAAAAGTAAACGCTTTATGTAATCGATAACTTAAAAGTGCAATAGTGGAAACAGCCATAAGCCTTGCTGCTGTTGGCCAAACGCCAAAAACTTCTACCAACATTTTCATCATAAAATAATTGCCGACAAAAGTAATGGCCGCTACAATTAAATAACGAGCAAACTGATCTCTACCGCGCAATGCCGATTCGCTGAAAACAAAATATTTGGTGATTAAAAAATTAGTGATTAAACCCATTAGGAAAGATGCACATAAAGCAATTACATGGGAAGCAATCCGAATATGTTCGTAAACAAAATCTTGCTGATGTAACACAAAATTATAGATCATAAAAAACACCAAAACATCTACTAGCGTTGCGGTTCCGCCTGAAAAAATATAACGAATGGCTTTGTTTTGATAAGCCTTTTTTCTCGCCGTATGTAAGCGATAAAATCTTTTTTTAGGCTGCGATACTTCCATTTTTATAGTTGTTTTTTAACATAAGGTAAACAAAGCTGGTAACACCAACTAAGAAAATAATACTCGCAATTAATTCTGCTTGGGTAAATTGGAATCCCGCAAATTGGATGAGATTGTTGATGCGAATTTTTTCAATAAAAAACCGTTCCATCCCATTCATCATCAAATAAATAGAAAACAATAATCCAGGAATTTTAATATGTTTGCGCATTGCCCATAAAACAAAAAATAAAATAATGGCTATGATCGCTTCGTATAATGAAGTTGGATAAACAGGCAATGGTAATTCCATGCAGTGTCTGCCCACACAACCCGGAATAGGTACCCCATCGGAAATAACATTGTGTGGAAATTTAAATGACCAAACCCAATCTGGTAAAAAGCCTATCCAATTTGGTTTTGCCGAGGTGTTGACAATACCCCAATCGCCATCTCCAGACAATTGGCAACCCAATCTGCCAATGCCATAAGCAATCATGATTCCAGGAGCAGCAGCATCTAGCAAGTGAATGGTTTTAATATTTTTAGATCGCGCGTACCAAATTGCGGCAGTAATTCCACAAATTAATCCGCCATAAAATGTCAAACCAGAAAAACTCAATAAAGACCCAATTGGATCTGCAATAAAGGTGTCGAAATTTTCTAAATTATGAAATAATTTAGCGCCAAGTATGCCGAAAACCGCAGCCAAAATAGTTAGATTACCCATTACTTGATAAGGATAGACTGTTAGTGTTTTGGTAATAGGCTGGGCTAATTTTTTACTATTTTTTTCGTAGTAAGCCCAATAAGCCATTGCAATTGCCGAAATAATACCGCCCCAAAAACTACCTTCAAAAGAAAGCAATGCGGCTTGTGGGTTGGCTGTAAATTGCGCATAATTTCCAATTAAAAAAAAGAGTTTAAATCCAATAATAAATCCAAAAAAGGCATTGCTCAAAAGCTCCATTTTAGTTGCGGGTAGACCCTCTATCACTGTTGCCGTATGGGTATTTAAGAGCCCTTCGGAATATTTTCTTTTTAATTCTAATCCAATAATATAATTACCTACAAGAAATGAAATGGCTACCATTAAACCAAACATTTGAATGGGCAATGGAATTTGAATGCCAATTAAATCGTAAAGTAAATCTGAAAAAGTAGGATACATATTAGGCTTGGATAGAATGATGGTTTAAAATTTCCTCGGTTGATTCTGCAATGCTTACATCACCAAAGGAATCGAAGTCAACTAATTGGATTGTTTTTAATTCGTTCACTAAAATTGGATCAAATTTGGTACTCACTTTTACATAATTTCTTGTAAAACCATGCATCATACCCGATTTGTTATCTGCTTCGAATAAAACCGTAGCTTGTTTTCCGAGTTGGCTTTCGTAAAAAGCATGTCTTTTCTTTTCTGATAAAATATGCAACATTTTACTGCGTTCGTTTCTTTCTGCAATCGGAACCACACCGTCCATGGTAATGGCTAGCGTATCGGCTCTTTCAGAATAAGTAAATACATGCAAATAAGAAATAGGCAATTCGTTGAGGAATTGATAGGTTTCTAAAAATGCTTCTTTGCTTTCGCCCGGAAATCCAACAATTACATCGACTCCGATGCAAGCATCTGGCATCAATGCTTTAATTTGATTAACCCGATCGGTGTACAATTCGCGCTTATACCTTCTGCGCATCAATGCTAATATTTTATTGGAACCAGATTGTAATGGAATATGAAAATGCGGAACAAAACGATTGGAACTAGCCACAAATCGAATAATTTCGTCTGATAATAAATTGGGTTCGATAGAAGAAATACGAATACGATCTAAACCTGTTACGGTGTCTAAGGCTTTTACTAAATCGAAAAAAGTTCCATTTTCTTTATCACCAAAATCTCCAATGTTTACGCCTGTTAATACAATTTCTTTGGTTCCCGTAGCGGCTATCTGTGTTGCATTTGCTAGCACATTATCGATGGTATCGCTCCTACTATTACCTCTTGCCAAAGGAATGGTACAAAAAGTGCAAGTATAATCGCAACCATCTTGTACTTTTAAAAAAGTACGCGTACGATCTCCGTAAGAATAAGATGAAATAAATTCGGTAGCCTGAGCAATGGGTTGGTTATACACTTTTGCTTTTGGCGTTTTTTGTAAATCGTTTAAATAATCGAGTAATTGAAATTTTTCGGATGCCCCTAAAACTAAATCTACACCGGATATGGTGGCTATTTCTGCTGGTTTTAATTGCGCATAACATCCAATAATAACAATAAAAGCTTCTGGCGAAATTTTCAATGCTTCTTTTACCACCTTTCGGCATTTCTTATCGGCATTTTCGGTTACCGAACAAGTATTGATCACAAATACAGCAGGTGAATCGGTAAATTCAACTTTTTGATAGCCTTTATCTTCGAATAAGCGACCAATAGCAGAAGTCTCGGAGTAATTTAACTTACACCCAAGCGTATAAAATGCTACCTTTTTTTGCGCTACCATTATACAAAGATAAGATTTTGAGCCAAGCAGCTAAATAATATTTCAGGAAAATTAAAAGTCAAAATCAAGCGATAATTTAAGCCCAAATTTACTGATTTTATAGGGAACGTCTATTTCATTAGCAAGCTGCATATCGTTGTATTGCTTTATATAATTGGCATTGGTATAACTCAAACGGTATATAAAATCTAACCTCACAATTCTAAAAAGATTGCTTAAACCAAAACTTGCTTCCATATATGGTTTTTTACCAAGTGTACCGAAAGTATTCACGATGATAGGAATTTGATTGGCTTTACTCAAGGAACCTGTTACCGCTCTAAATGCGATTACCTCGCGGAGTTTTAAATGTTTAATAAGGGGTATTCTATTGAATATAAGTCCACCAAAATTATGGGCATAATCTATCGCTAAATATTGATCGTTGATGAACTCAAAATAGTTCATTAAATTAAAGGTAGCCGCTGCAAAAAATGGCGTTTGATTCCCCCTTGGAACATCTAATAAACTATAAGGCACAGGTGTAAAAACCTTTCCCCCTCTAATGGTATAACGCGAATTGCCTAATACACCTAAACGTAATTTATGATTAATATTGAAATACAAACTGGTATAATTATAATCACTATTCAAAATATTTTTAAGCCCTAACTTTAATCCAACAATTAAAATGGGATACCTTGAGCGCTCAATAGTATATCTTTTATTGTCATCAATAATTTTAACCTCATTGTGTGCGTATCGACCTTCTAAAATAATTTCTGAACTAGTGAAATCTTTTTGTATTGAATTAAAACTTGTATCGGTTATATTATTTAAATAATTATGATAAGCAATGTTTTGAAGGGTTATACGGCCCGTTAAGCCATTTTTGTATTCAGAAGTCAACCAAATTCTATTTTCTTTTTTAAGGGTTAATAAGGCAAAACGATTAATTTGAGAGGTGGCGTTATATAAAAAACTTTGTTCGCTACCAAATATTTGGGTATCATCATACCTGTAATCGTTGCCTACTTGATCAATGTCTACTCTTCTATTTAATCCTAGTTTTGTCCATCGTTTACGCGATAATAAATATTCTGCTTGTAAATTATATTTAAAGCGTTGGTCTTTTTGACCATAGGCTAAATAAGTTCGAAAAATTAATCGATCGCTAAAATCAAAATTAGTTCGGGCACCAATTCTATATTTATAGCCTTCAATATTATTGTAAGAAAGCACATTTAATACATTTCCATAATCAATTTTTCCGATAGTGTAATGTCCTGTAAATACAGTGTAGAATGAACTTACCCCAAACTGAACGATAGGAATAGCCTTAATACTATCTATCATATTATATACATATCGATCGGTATTATTTAACTGTTCTGGACGATTGGCTTGCCAAAAAGTATCCGATTTGACTAAAGCGTCTTCCATCAAAACTACTGGCCTATCAAAAAAAGTGGTATCATGTGATTGACCTTCTTTCATTTGATAACTAGCATTGTAAATACGGGCAATTAATCCTACAAAGTTTTTAGACAAATCAGCAAAGTCAAATACCAACCTTGTTTTGCTTGGAATGCAAGCACCAGATGGCATCATAGTAATTTCTTG